>SKWF01000013.1 GCA_007129085.1 Balneolaceae bacterium
CATATTGAGGATTGAAAGATACATCAGCCTCCAGCACTCCCGAATCTCCGATTATGTATCCCATCTGCTGAAAAATATCCCGCACGGCAGGTAGAATATCTTCGGCATCGCTGTTTCCGGCGATCGATACAATGCACTCCTCACGCACATTTCTCACCTTTTCACTTAATCGTGATAGATCTTCCGACCCGGAAATTGCACCTCCACCGCGGATGGTATTTCTCTGTTGGGCCAAAACTTCATTTTCCAGAGCTAAATTTCTTGCCTGCTGCAAAAGGCCCAACTCCCGGTAAATACGGGATTGATTTTCGGCAGCACCTTCAAGATCAGATATTTTACTTCTATTCTCTTCAATTCGATCGCGTATTACTCTTGCAGTCTCGTTTCTATTTAACGAAGCCAATGCATACCAAACACCTCCATCTGCGAGGTGTGTTTCAACAACCTGGGCATTTACTAAATCCTGATCAGAACTAATGCGGCTAAAATTTACAACCTCCACATTACTCTCGGAGAACCATTCGTCTCCATCTTCCCACTCTTCGAACTCTTCGGTGATGGTCTGCTCTGCATCTACACGAGATTCAAAAATTCTTGACAGGCCGGCGAGCGCCTGATCCTGTGCCTCATTTTGCGTACTTCCTGATCCCACCGCAGCCATATATTGTGACTCACTGTATGTTGCATAGGGATCATCAACCCAAGCCGGTTGAGATGAACCCGACTGCTGGGAAGACGCACAGCTCATAATTGTAAAAAGAGAGATAAACAGAGTAGTTAATAGCGATGGTTTCATATCAGTTGGAATAAATTGTTTGCATAACTTGCAGTGGATTCGATTCTGTGATATCAAGCTGTTGTTCCTCATAAAACAGTATTCGGCCATTATTGTCAAGGTATTCAATTTTTACACGATGACTCCCTTCCGGAAGATGCAGCAGATTTGTGTACGCTTTCCCCGGTAGAGTTTGCCACGCCCTCAAATCGGCCCTTTCGGAAGATTCCTGACTTGCAATTCCCAAAACGTTCATGATTCCTCCCAGCGCCCTACTCTCTTCTTTTACACGCTGAGTTAATTCTCTGCCGCCAAATGCCTTCAGAAAAGAGCGGACGAAAGAACGGCCATAAACAATGGGCTCCCCAACTTTATATACCTCTTCCGCGACTCTGTCCATCTCCTCAATCATTTTCATGGGCAGATCTAGTGTATCGTTTACAACGGCTTGAACGGTTGATACCTCCGTCTCCCACGTTTTCAGGGATGGAAGTGCAAACCGTATATAAAAATCTTCTTGAGGGATAAATACTCTAAATTCTTTCTCTTCCTTGTGTGGAGATCGGCCCGCAAACCCTTTAAGCAATACGTTGTACGTTTCCGGCTCAGCAACTTTTTGCAGAAGGTTATCCGTTACGTCCGGGTTGGCACCTATCGCCCGTTGATCCTCCAGTGCCACCCTGGTTCTATCGAGCTCAATCCGTGCATTATCGGGGCGATCTGTTTTTGAATAGAGTACCGCGGCAAGATAGTGGCCCATCGCACTATTTTCGATATTGGTTTCGCCCGCTTCCCACGTCACCTGATCGGTGGTATCTTGCCGGGCTAACGACTCGGCCAATCCGCGGTAATGTTCATCGAGCCGCTCCATTTTAAAACTCATTCTACGCGCCTCCACAAGAGCAGCATCAAAATCACCGAGATGCATGTAGTTCAGGCTTTTAAAGGCGTTGAGGTAAATATCTTCGTAATCTTCACCACTGTATTCGAGGGCATAATCATTAATGATAAATGCTCGCAGATTCCTCGACAGAGAGGTGCCAAACAGGTTTTCAATTTCATGTTCAGCCTCCGTAAAATATTGATTGCTCCTCTCGTAGTTTCCCGAAAAATGGTGAACGGCTCCTCTTTCGAGGTTCATCAGCACAAAATCTCTCTGTCGATAAATTTCCTCTTGTTCATACTCTTCCAGAAGTTCCGAAGCGGTATCGTAGTCGCGCTCTGTAAATGAACTGCGCAATTCATTCTGCGCATCATCCAGATAGTACGATCCACACCCTACCCATAAAAGTATGGATGTAACGTATGCCAATGCCCAAAAAAAATATCCCGATTTTCTCATGTAGGCCCGAAAACAGTGGTCTGATTATAGACCTTAATATATAGTCTATAATCAATTTTTCCACCTCCGCTTTAACGCATGACTAAGGATATTTTAATCACGCATCAGTTTTTTATACTGGATTCGGCTGGGCTGATCTTCACTAATTCCGAGTCGCTCTCTGCGGTTCTCTTCATACTCCTGATAGTTTCCTTCGAACCATTTTACCTGGCTATTCCCTTCGAAAGCCAAAATATGCGTAGCCACTCTATCGAGGAACCATCTATCGTGAGAAATCACAACTACACAGCCGGCAAAATCGAGGATCGCCTCTTCAAGAGCACGGAGTGTGTTTACATCCAAATCATTGGTCGGCTCATCAAGCAGAAGTACATTTGATCCCTCTTTTAACATTTTTGCAAGGTGGACCCGATTTCGTTCTCCACCGGAAATTTCTGATACTTTTTTCTGCTGATCTTTTCCGCTAAAGTTAAATCGTGCAACATACGCCCTGGAATTAACTTCTCTATTCCCCAGTTTGAGAATATCGTTTCCACCGGAAATCTCTTCCCAAATGGTTTTATTTGAATCAAGCGGACGCTTTTGATTTACGTAACCGAGCTCTACAGTATCACCCAGCTCAACACTTCCCTCATCCGGTTCTTCCTCGCCGGTTATCATTTTAAAAAGTGTGGTTTTACCGGCACCGTTTGGACCGATGACACCCACAATTCCACCCGGAGGCAGACTAAAGTTCATATCCTCAACAAGCAGCTTATTCTCGTAGCCTTTTTTAACGTTTTTTGCCTCAATCACTTTATCTCCCAATCGAGGTCCGGCAGGAATGAATATCTCCATCTCTTCCCGCTTTTTTTGGCGCTCTTCGGAAAGCAACTCCTCGTACGAGTTAATCCGCGCTTTACTCTTTTTCTGTCGCCCTTTAGGATTTTGTTGAATCCACTCCAGCTCCTGCTGCAGAGTTTTTTGTCGTTTGGATTCTTCTTTCTCTTCCTGCTGCAGCCGTTTTTTCTTCTGTTCAAGCCATGAGCTGTAGTTTCCTTCAAATGGAATTCCTTCGCCACGGTCGAGCTCCAAAATCCAGCCGGCAACATTGTCGAGGAAATACCTGTCGTGAGTTACGGCAATTACGGTTCCTTCGTAGCGATCCAGATGCTGTTCCAGCCACCCTACAGATTCCGCATCTAGGTGGTTGGTTGGCTCATCCAGTAGGAGCACATCCGGTTTTTTAAGCAACAGCCGGCAAAGTGCCACCCGCCGTTTTTCACCACCGGAAAGGTGTTCAACAGATGCGTCAGGCGGAGGGCAACGAAGAGCCTCCATCGCTTGCTTCAGTTTACTATCGATATCCCAGGCATCCAGCCGATCGATTTTCTCCTGCAATTTCGTCTGCTTTTCGATGAGCGCATCAAAATTTGCGTCG
>SKWF01000262.1 GCA_007129085.1 Balneolaceae bacterium
ATTTCGGCAAACCTCGCGGGAATATGTGGAATCAGCGTTCCGGCCGGCACACACTCAAACGGATTGCCGTTTGGAATTCAGTTTATGGGCGATGCTTTCCGCGAAGTGGATATTCTTCGTGCCGGGCGTGAAATCGAATCCCTCCATCAATCATAAAATAATCGAGCCCTGTAGAAATTGTTCTAAACACGGCTCGGTTTGATGGAAATTTGCCAACTATTGAGTTCATACCGAATGGATATCATCTTGGCATTCATATATCGGGGATGCTTAGAATTTTTAAACAAACATCTGCCACAGTTGTAGATAAAATCAACCGTTAAACATCATGAGATTATACCCTGTAACGCTGTTGCTTTTGGCACTGCTATTTTTTGTTTCGTGCAGCACGGAAGAGCCTGAATTTTCATTCGAAGATCAGGATCGTGAAGTTCCGGAGTTCTCCTCAGAACGGGCCTATCAATTTATTGAGGAGCAGGTGGCGTTCGGCCCGAGAGTACCAAATATGGAGGGGCATGTTGAAACCATAAACTATCTAAGGGATCATTTTGAAGAGAAAGCAGGCTCCGGAAATGTATTTGTGCAGGAGTTTGAGCAGGAGGTGTATGGCGAAACCCTCACTATGTTTAATCTGCTGGCATCATTCGGTACGCAACATTCCGATAGAATTATGTTGGCCGCCCATTGGGATACCCGTCCGAGAGGGGAAGAAGATCCCACCAATCCCGATGATCCTATTCCCGGTGCAGATGATGGAGGCAGCGGGGTCGGGGTGTTGATGGAGATCGCAAGAGTTTTTGCCGAAAATGATGTACCAATCGGCGTTGATATTGTACTGTTTGATGGAGAAGATTACGGAGAAGAGGGCGATTTAGATAACTACTTTTTAGGGGCACGCCACTGGAGTAATAATCCACCGGTTCCTGGATATAGCCCACGATACGGTATTTTACTGGATATGGTTGGCGGAGAAGATGCAATTTTTGCAAAGGAAAGGTATTCGTTGAGGTATGCATCAAGCCTGGTAGATGAAGTGTGGAATATTGCAGCAGATAAAGGGTATGGAGATCTTTTTGTGGATGAACAGGGAGGCTACGTGTCTGATGATCATGTGATTGTAAACCAGGAGGCCGGAATCCCGATGATTAATATCATCCATCACTCAGTAAATGAGGACGGAAGCGTGAACTTTCCACCGTACTGGCACACCCAGAATGACAACATGGATATTATTGACACTAACACTCTGCAAGCTGTAGGCGATGTTGTTTTAGAATTGATTTACAACCGTATTCCCCGATGAACTACTTAAAACTGACTATATATTTGGATGAGGAGCATCATGAGGGATTTATTGCCGAACTGATGGATCTCGATTTTTACGGTTTCGAGCAGCACTCTGACCGTCTCATCGGCTACATCCAGAAACCTCGTTACAACGACTCCAATCGGGAATATATCGAACAGTTGGTTATTGCACATCCGTCTGCCACAGGAATGGAGATGGGAGAAGAAGAGGAGAAGAACTGGAATGAAACGTGGGAAGAGAGCATTCAACCCCAAGTAGTTGGTCAATTTTTAGTTAGGCCAACATGGTCAATCCAAGAGCCTGAGGCAGGACAACTTCTGTTGGAAATCGACCCAAAAATGTCGTTCGGAACCGGGTATCACTCCACTACAAGATTAATGCTGGCCAGGCTCGATAAGTTAGATGTGGCGGGGAAAACGGTGCTCGATGCCGGCACCGGAACAGGAATTCTATCCATCGCATCGCTAAAGCTTGGAGCCAAGAATGCCGTAGGGTTCGATGTAGATCCATGGAGCGAGCGGAATGCACTCGAAAACGCCTTGATTAACGACGTAAACAAGAAATTTGATGTACGATTAGGCGGTTTTGAACAGGTAAAGAAAGAGGAGAAATTCGATCTCACGCTGGCAAACATCAACAGGAATGTTATTATCGAATATTTGCCGGATTTGGTAAATACTACCCGTCCGGGAGGAACGATCTGTCTATCAGGTTTGATGGATAGTGACGAAGAGAAGATAAAAGGTGAACTTGAGCGATATCCCGTTACAATTGAACATATCGCCCAGGAAAATGAATGGATTTTAATTCAGTTAACTGTACGTCAAAATGATTAGAGCATCTATAGATATCGGTACCAACTCTGTGCTTCTGTTGGTGGCAGATGTAACAAGCGAAGGTATTACAACTCTGGAAGAAATTGCCGAAGTCCCCCGGCTTGGTAAAGGTGTTGATGGCGATAAATCGATCCATCCCGATAGTCAAAAGCGGGTTTTAAATGTTCTTAGAGGCTATAAATCACACCTGGAAGAAAATTATGACCTGAAAAAAGCACCAATAATTACGGCAACCAGTGCGGTAAGGGATGCATCAAACCGAGAGGAATTTCTAAGCCTTATTAAACGGGAAACCGGCTGGGGAGTGATTCTTTTGTCCGGATTATTGGAGGCCGAAACAACTTATTCAGGTGCGCTTTCTGTTCTGAAGTCAGATTACACTGATAAATATATTTCGGTGCTCGATATTGGTGGAGGAAGTACTGAGATAGCGTTCGGTAAAAACAATGAGCTTGAAGATTCTTTCTCCATCGACATGGGAAGCGTACGTTTTTCGGAACGATTTTTAACGAATAATCCACCGACAAGGCTGCAAATGCAGGACGCCCGAGATGAAACACGAAAACTATTGGGGCGTGTTGATCATGAGAAAAAATCTGACATGGTTGTAGGAGTTGCGGGTACGGTTACTTCGGTTGCTGCTATCGATCTGGAACTGACTGAATATGACGTAGACAAGCTGAATGATTACAAGCTAAGCCGTGAGAAAATTGAGCAGTTTCTTGCTGAGTTTTCTAAAATGACCTGCAAGGAGATAGAAGAAAAGTATCCGGTATTCTTAAAAAACAGGGGAGATGTAATCGTCGCCGGACTGCTAATACTTTCCGAATTCCTGAAATTCACCGGTCATAATGAGCTAGTTGTTTCTACCGGTGGAATACGTCACGGTATACTTCTGCAGTAAATGTGCGTCATTGCGAGATAAGGGTTCCACGCGGAGCCGCAGAGCCGCGGAATATGGTTTGGAAGCTTTTTGTTCTGATTTAGGTCTGGATCAAATTCTGCGTCTTTGCGTCATTGCGAGATAAGGGTTCCACGCGGAGCCGCAGAGTCGCGGAATATATTTTGGAAGCTTTTTTTGTTCTGATTTAGGTCTGGATCAAATTCTGCGTCTTTGCGCCTCTGCTAGAGATAGAATGCACGCAGAGTCGCGGAGTGGGGTTCAGGAGCTGTGTGTAGTGTTGAGGTTATCATTCTTTTCTGCGTTTTGCGTCTCTGCGAGGTAAATTTCTGTATCAAAGTGCAGTTATCATTAATGACCATATAAATGAAAAAGGCACCCAATTCTCCTAAATGAATCAGGTGCCTCTACCTATCTTAATCTCTTCACAATTGATTTAGAAGCGCATTCTTGCTCCGGCTGAGAGATGAATCTGACCAAATC
>SKWF01000014.1 GCA_007129085.1 Balneolaceae bacterium
ATTATCGAAACGCTTAAGGGTTTTGCCGGCAAACAGACTCCGTTCAAAATACACCTCAACGGGTTTGATTCATTTCCACCGCGCGTACTGTTTATAAAGATCGTAAATCATCAACCCATAAGAGAGTTAAGCCAAAAGCTGAATAGTACTCTAATTGATTCGAAGTTGGTTTCTGAGAATCGAGTGAATAATGACCTCCACCCGCATATGACCATAGCCACTCGCGACCTGGAGGAACAAGATTATCATAAAGCGTGGGATGAGTTTCAGGATAGAGAGTATAAAAATTCATTTACAGCAAAAAGTCTGTTTCTACTGAAACACAACGGGAAATACTGGGATATTTTTCGGGAGTTTGAGTTTTCGGAAGCGTGAAAACCAATAATATTTAGCGCATAAAAAAAGGGCTCCTACTGTGTGTAGAAGCCCTTTAAGAGCGGAGAGAGAGGGATTCGAACCCTCGATACCCCGTTGGGGGTATACTCCCTTAGCAGGGGAGCGCTTTCGACCACTCAGCCATCTCTCCAAGTGTGAAATTTCAAAAAAGTCGCTTTTTGAACAGCATCAAATATAGGAACCTTTCTACCCCCTATGCAACCAAGATTTCGAAAATTCTCAACGACTACCGAAATCTCTAACTCGAAACAAACTTAACTAAGAGGTTACTCCTCGAGTATATAAATCTGACCTAAGTTTCTACCCTCTTGAGCATAATCGAGCCCATATCCCAGCACAAAAAGATCCGGAATTTTAAATCCGGTATAGCGAATTTTCACATCGTGCTTGGTTGCATCCTGCTTGTGTAGAAGAGTTGCAATAGAGAGCGATGCCGGCTCCAATCGGGATAGTTTTGAGTAGAGATAATTCATGGAAAGACCGGTATCAACTATATCTTCAATCAAAATTACATGCCGGCCTTTTATATCTGCATCAATATTTTTCAAATCATGAACTTCACCCGATGATACTTTCTCATCACCATAGCTGCTCAGTTTCAAAAAATCTACCTCGCAAGGGATATTCACATATCGCATAATATCAGCCAAAAAGATATAGGCTCCATTAAGCACACCAATAAATATCGGTTTTTTATCACTGTAATCCTGGCTGATTTGCTGGCCAAGTTGTTTTAGCCGCTGCTGAATCTCTTCCTGTGTAAGGTAAACACGAAACTGTTCACCATTAATATTCACTTTCTCGGGTAAGTACTGATCCATTAGAGTTTAATTTTCAATCCTAACTATTTCTTTTGTTCGGGAGGTGCATTTAACAAGCTCAGAAATCACACCGGTTTGACCGTTTTTAGTCATGTGCGGGAATATAACGGCACAGATGGTTCCATCAAAAGATTCGATTACTTTCGCCCGCTTTTTTTCGACGGATGATATCTTTTTGTTAGTAAGCAGTTTGGCTACCGTTTGTTTCCCATCCAATCCTAACGGCCTGATGGTATCCCCCTCGCTCCAATTACGAATTTTCAGCGGCCATTCAATTTTTTCAACATCCAATAAAAGGTTTTTCGTATCAAGTGTACCATCCCATGTTGCAGTTGAGACCGTAATATCACCGATTTTTTGGGCTTCTTTGAGCTCTCCTCTACCTACTACAGCTTGCTGATTCAGATCTTCGCTCTTTTTTACAAGCACAAACCGATCCCGGTCGCGAACAAGTTGAATATTGTTTGTGATTGACAATCCACTTCCGGTCTGTACTGTTTTAAGACTCTTTACCTCCTCTAAAAATCCTGTTGAGTGCGCAACATACGGCAGCTCTTCCTTTAAAAATTGAAGAAGTAAGACCGGCCACAATTTTTGATCTACACGAAGAAGTTCATCCCGCTTTAGCCCTCCGGCTTCACTTTTCATTCTTTTCAGAAGCTCATTTGCCAGCCCCTCAAAATCTTTCACTCTGTCCGGTAGAGCCAAAATATTTTTTTGCCAGCCGGGGAAGAATTCATCCATTCTCTGTTTTAATTCACGTCTTAAAAAATTCCGGGCATAGTCTGATGAAAAATTACTTTCATCTTCACGAAATGGAACATGCTGCTCTTTGGCAAACTCCCTGATCTCCTCTTTACGAACCCCAAGTAATGGACGAAAAAGATCACCATCAACAACGGCCATCCCCTGCCAGGATATCGGCCCGCTGCCACGCAATATTTTTTGAAAAATGGTCTCCACCTGGTCGTCTTGATGGTGAGCTGTAGCGATAAAATCGGCATTCAGTTCTCTCTTCAAATCTCTGAAAACCCGGTATCGACGCTCCCGGGCCCATGCCTGAAAATTTCGGCCCTTGGCTTCATCCGCATCAAGCCGAACCGACACACAATCAATCCCCCACATCGAACAGACCTCCTCTACCAATTGCTGTTCCTTATCGGAGTTCTCTCCCCTCACACCGTAATTGCAATGCACAACCGTAGTTTTCAAGTCATGACGGTGCAACAGATAGAGAAGTGACATAGAATCTACACCCCCGCTTACGCCACATATTACGTGGGGTGCGGGTGATTCCGGAAGCGCGTTAATCTGCTCGCGAAACCGGCGTACGATCGGTAATGATTCGAATTTGTTCATGTGAAAAGGTATTGACATCCAACTCCTCATTCAACACCAGGCATTGGCCTTTGTTATTAATTCCCAAAAACTTGTAGGATTTCTCCTTTACCTCACCATCAATTTGAAGCTTTATCCACTTTCCAAAACCAATAATTTGCCGGTTTATCTCTTGATGAAGCGTTTCATCCTGCTTGTGCCATCGGGTATAAAGCTGCTCTACGTGTGTTAAAATATCAGCTAACAGCTTTTCTCTGCTGATTTTTTTTGAGAGCAACGCCACCGATGTCGCCACTTGATCAACCTGTGGAGAGAAAACTGTTTGATTTACATTTAACCCAATTCCAATCATCACTCTTTCCGGTATTTTTCCGTAAAACATGCACTCGGTTAGAATGCCACCGATTTTTTTATCAGCAGCGATAATATCGTTGGGCCACTTTAACTTAATCGGCATATCAAGATAAGGCTCAAGAGCTTTTTGAATGGCATACGCACACATCAGGGTGAGGAGTGTAATCCTGTCGGCGGACGAGGGCCTAAAACCGAGTGTAAATGTTAGATTGGCTGAAGGTTCTGTCTCCCACTTTTTATCGTACTGCCCTCTGCCCTCGGTTTGATGTTCTGCAATGGCCAACACTCCGTGGCAAAATTGTTTGGCCGGAATTCTTTTCAGATATGTGTTTGTCGATGGAAGTGATTCTTCATACAGAACTTCAGAACCCAGCCAGCCGGTCTGCAGCCGATTCTGAAACTCATGTATGTCGAATGTTTTATTCATAAACCTATTTTCCCACTTTTAACAAAGAATCTTCCGTACCAAATTCATTGGTAGTATATCCATCAGCGGCGTCATCGTTTTCCCAATGTTCGCCATCCAGAATATACTTAAACCGATATGTACTGTTTGGTTTCACACGAATAAGCGTTTCCCACCGCCCATTTTTTCTTACAAGCTTATCGGTCTCCGTGTTCCAATCATTAAAATCTCCTGCGATAGCCACTTCATTTTCAGCCCACTCACCGGGAATAGAAAATGTTACTCTACAGATTGTTCGTTTTGGTGTAAATTTCTTTTGCAACATACTGTTACTTATTTGTGTTTTTTGATGAATATAAAATTACACAAAAATGGTATGATCGCGAATAATCAAGATGTAATTATTAACTCTATACGCGTCTCTAAATACTATTTTTTAAGCGTCATTTCGCTTATAGTTAAACTTATTAACGCATGGAAACGTTTTCCTGTTCCCCGAGATTAGCTAAACTTCAATTATCTGTTTAAAGATTCTGTTTTTTCATGCAGCCACTCTTTCAGCAGCTCATCTGCTTTTTTTACATGCGTGGAACCTAATACATGCTCTGCCAACTTCTGCATCTCCCTCAAAGAGCTTCGACAAAGCACAGATTTAACACTCGGAATGGAATTTGTAGTCATGCTAATTTCATTAATTCCCATGCCCAAAAAGCATGCGGCCAATTCCGGCCGAGCCGCCATTTCACCGCAAACCGATACCGGAATTCCCTGTGTGTCTGCACCTTCTTTCACCATTTTAATTAAGCGCCAAACAGCCGGGTGTGTAGATGTATAAAGGCCGGAAATATGCTCATTCCCACGGTCTACCGCTAAAGTATATTGCGTCAAATCATTGGTGCCGATACTGAAAAAATCAACAATTTCTGCAGCTTCAGAAGCCATTAAGGCAATTCCGGGTACCTCAATCATAATCCCGATCGGCAAATCATCATCAAAAGAGATCCCCTTTTCTTTAAGTGTCTGTTTTACATTTTCTACGGTTTGATGAACACTTTCAATCTCCTCAATGCGCGAAACCATGGGAACCATCAGTTTCAACTGTCCGGGAAATTCGCCCGAAATTCGTAAAATTGCCTCTATCTGATGATGTAGCATTTCAGGTTTATCCAGCAACATACGAATGCCACGCCAGCCAAGAAACGGGTTCGATTCATTGCCATGATCCTCAAGTAACTTATCTCCTCCGGCATCAAAAAGCCGAATTGTAACCGATTCACCGTCCGCCTTTTCTACAACTGTTCTGTAGAATTTCATCTGCGCTTCAACATCAAAATTAGTTGATTGAAACAGGCACGATTCGGTTCGCAAAAGCCCAATGCCCTTGGCACCATGCGTTTTTAATCGCGCAAGTTCATTCTCAAACTCTATGTTTGCGCGGATAGTAAATGAAGAGCCACAATTGGTTTCAGCCGGTTTCTCGGCCCACTCTAATACCTTGCTCTTTTTTTCTTTATGGAGTTGTTGGCGCTCAATAAAATTCTCTCTTTTCTCCTCACTGGGATGAATAAAAATTTCACCGGAATCTCCATCAAGTAAAACAGGAGCTTTCTGCTGTACTTTTACCCGTTGCCAGTCTACTCCCACAACACACGGCAGATCGAGTGACTGAGCAAGAATTACCGCATGCGAGGTCAAACCCCCTTTATGCATAACAATCCCCGAAATGTCCATACTGCTCAGTTTAATCAGATCCGTAGCGGAAATTTCATCGGCAAACACAATCGAGCTTTTCTCAACCAACATATCATAATTACGAGATTGCAAGGTTTGCATCAGCTCATCACGTATAGAAACAATATCTACCATACGCTCTTTGGCCCATTCTGCATTCGTGCCGTCAAGCAGTTCTATATACTTATTAAACGATTCAAAAATAGCGTAAGATGGCCCAAAATATTTTTCTATTATCTTACTGCGAATCTCCTCCATCAGCTGTGGATCCTTCAATACCTCAATCTGGGCATCTAAAATCTGATTAATTTCATCACCCTCAGAACCCGATTTCAGCTTCTCAAACCCATCAAGCACATCACCTACAGCTTTTTGTACTCGGTCGAGTTCCGATTCCGCCTTACTTTTATCGATTTTTTCGGGTTTTACAGATGCTTTTGATTCGGGCATAATCCAGGCCGGCCCCATCCCAATACCACCCGAGGCCGGGTTGCCTGTCAATCGCACCGTTTTCTCGGTCTCTTTGATGGATTTGTTCATGATGTCTTAAATTTATTATCAATCAGATTACTGATCGCCTCTAAGGCTTCTTCCTCATCCGGTCCATCCACAATCAGCGTCATTTCTGCTCCTTCCTCAGCCGCCAGGGTCATTATTCCCAAAATGCTTTTCCCATTTATGCGGTACCCGTACATCTCAATAAAAAATTCCGATTCAAATGAAGATGCCAACTTTACCAATTCCGAAGAAGGACGTGCATGGAGCCCCGCCTCATTTAAAATTTTCACATCTCTGGTAACCATTCTAAAATTCCTGAATCGAGATTATCTGTTTATTAGTTTTTTTCGAAAGCACATTAAAATACAGAATTTTCGAACCAATTCAGGCTCTGCAAGATAAGATCTGTCAAAAAATAACGTGTAATAAGCTGTTAAGTACCGATATAAAAAGTCCGAAAAGTAAGGCCCACCAAAAATTCTTTATTGTAAAACCCTCAACCAATTTGTCAATAACCATTAATATCCACGCATTTAGTACCAGAATAAAAAGTCCGAGAGTCAAAATTGTGATGGGAAAGGTAAGAAACAGAAGTATCGGTTTGATGAACGTGTTAATTAACCCAAGGAGCAGAGCAACACCTAACGCCGTAAAATAGCTTTTTAACGTAATCCCCCGAAGCAACTCTGCACCCAAAAATATGACAACACTATTTATAACAAGAAACTTTATCATAAGACGCCTCTATTATTTTATCTTAAAAACATTCCATTACCAAGGTTGCTGTACTGTTTACAATCCTACGTAGCCATCAATAAAAAGTTTTTGCCAAAAAATGAACTGGAAACTTTACGATTCTCTATCTCAATTCTCGCCGGAACATCTGCATGCCGTGCTTCAACTTCGGCAAAATGTGTTCATCATAGAACAAGATTGTATATACCCCGATATCGATGAGCTGGACAGTATTTCTGAACACCTTCTACTCTTTATAGAATCCAAACTGGCCGGATACTTACGAGTGGTACCCGCCGGAGAAAAGTTTAAGGAGATATCACTGGGAAGAATTGTAGTAGATGAAAATTTCAGAGGAAAAGGGCTTGGCAAAAAACTGGTTCAAAAAGGAATAAGCATTTTAGAACAAAAAGGGGTAGACAAAATTCGTATAGAAGCACAACTATATTTAGAAGTTTTCTATACCGATTTGGGCTTTGTTGCAAAATCATCGCCTTACGACGTTGATGGAATTCCTCACATAGAGATGCTCTACAAATCTTCCATCTCGCGCTGAAGTTCTAAGACTGCTGAATCTGATAACTCTTTCAGGTTAGAGACGTACTTCTTCAGCTCTTTTTGATCGTACTCCTGATCGGGATACTCCTCAATTTTCAGTGCCAATTCTTGTGCATCCTCCAGCCCCACATAGCCAAACGTCGGTTTTAAGGTGTGGGCAACACGGCTCATTTTTTCATACTCAGCATTTTCATGATGGTTGACCAACTCATCAATCATAGAAGGTGTTTTATCCAAGAACACACCTACCATCTCCTTCATCATATCTGAGTCACCGCCGGTCATCTCCTTTAACATCTCTAAATTCGTTACTCTTTCACTCTCCTTTTTCTCAATGTCATCAAGCTTATCAAAAGTAGTCTTTTGGCCACTATTTTCCTGAATAACGGCTGTAATTGTACTAACCAGATTATTGTAGGTAAACGGTTTTGCAATAAAATCATCCATGCCGGCATCCTTACACTCCTGCACGTCTCTGTCTAATACCGAAGCTGTAATCGCAATTATTGGCAGCGGCGAAATTTTCGGATCACTGCTCTTTCTAATTTTTCTCGTCGCAGCCAATCCCCCCATTCCCGGCATATGTACATCCATCAAAATAACATCAGGCGGATTGTTTTCAATTGCTTCCAGAGCTTCTTCACCACTTTCAGCTTCATTAATATTAACGCCTACTTTCCCTAGCATTCCGCCGGCAATTTTCCGGTTAATAGGGTGATCATCAACCACAAGTATTTGTATACCATGCAATGGATTTTCCCCCGTAGTGCTTTTAGCTGACTTGCTAGATTTAGCATCTGCCTCTTCAAGCACCTCAAATGGAATTTCCAGTATAAACGATGTGCCTTTCCCCTCTTCACTCTCCACATGAATTTTCCCATCCATCTGGTTTACAATCTTTGCCACAATTGAAAGGCCAAGACCGGTTCCGCCAAATTTATATGTGGCAATTGCTGATGCCTGGTTGAAACTTTCAAATATATTAGCCAGCAGATCAGCAGGAATTCCAATTCCCGTATCTGCTATTTTAACACGTACAACATCTTTATCATCAGACTCCTTTACTCTTTCGGCGTGAATTAAAATCTCACCATCATTCGTAAATTTAATGGCATTTCCAAGCAGGTTGAGCATCATCTGGTTAAAGCGTGCCCGATCCCCAACCACTCTTATCGGCACATCATCGTCTACGTCCACTGCCAAGGTTAAGCCTTTTTCAGCGGCTTGATGCCCCATCATTTTCTTTAGCTGGGCAAACTGATTGTGCAGTAAAATTTCATTTTCTTGCAGCTCAAACTCACCTGACTGCAACTCTTTAAACTCCAGGATGTCATTTATGATCGATAATAGATTATTTGCTGAGAGTTTTATTGTTTCAATCTGATCTTTCTGCTCGGCCGTAAGATCAGTTTTCAGCAAAAGCTCCGTCATCCCTAAAATACCCGTCATGGGTGTGCGGATCTCATGACTCATATTTGCCAAAAAACTCTCTTTCATCGACTTAGAGGCTTCGGCTTTTTCAATAGCTTCGTTGAGCTCTGCTTCTTTACGTTTACGATGGGTAATTTCGTGGAGAATGGCTACAAAGAAATTGGAGTCTTGTTCCTCCGGTTTAATAGGGATGAAGTGCACATCAGCCCAGAAAGGAGTGCCACTTTTTTTTGTAAACAGCAGTTCACGTCGAATAGAGTTTCCTTTTTTCAATTCAGAAACCAGATCCTTATAACCTTCAGGATTTGCCATTTTTAATGATTGCAGGAATGGAGCGTCCCCTTCAATCTCATCAAATGTAAATCCGGTGATGTCGTAAAATGCCTTGTTCGCATATACCGCGGAAAACGTGTTGTTTTGATAATCGTATATCACACACCCATCAAAAGAGTGCTTAACGATAGATTCAAAAAAAAGAAGTCTGTTTTCCGAAAAAGTTGCGGTTGGTTTACTCATCGTTCTTGATGGTTCTTGCATTATTTAACGTTCTGCAAGTTATAAAACAGATTTGATTAAACAATGAGCACCGAGAAATTTTAACCTGTAGTAACCACGATAACGATAACCACGAGCAGGGCTATCTTAAAGAGCAATGTTTTCCAATTTTTCATAATGAGAGCATAATTTTGTCGAACAATACGTGAGGTCTATATCTATTAATTAATTGCACTAAATTCAAGTTATCCACAACATTTTGTTAATAAATATACATACCCAAAATGCGCTTATATAACCGTTCTATTATTAAGAGTATCTAGAAAGTAAATTGTTACAATAATCTCCGGATATTTTTTAAAAAATATTGAGAGCTACAGCTTTTTCTTATCAAGTGTTTTAGAATTCCCTACAACTGTAATTGAACTGAGTGCCATTGCAATCTCTGCCAACACCGGGTGCATCCAACCAACGATGGCCGCGGGGATCATTACAATATTGTAGATAAACGCCCAAAACAGGTTTTGGCGAATTTTTTTCATGGTGTGGCTACTCAAATTCAGTGCCTCTACAACCCCTCCTATCTCTCCATTTATCAGTATGATAGCGCCTGACTCAATAGCAATATCCGTTCCCGTTCCCAGTGCAATACCAACATCAGCCTGGGTGAGCGCCGGAGCGTCGTTAATTCCATCACCAACCATAGCAACAACTTCACCACGATCCTGCAACTCTTTAATTTTTTGAGCTTTTTCGTCCGGCTTAACCTCGGCAATAAAGGTACTCATGTTCAGCTCTTCGGCAATCGTTTCTGCCACGCTGTGTTGATCCCCGGTAAGCATCACGGTTCTTATATTCTTTTCCCCGATTTCACCAAGTGCTTCCTTTGCATCAGCTTTTATGGAATCTTTCATCGCAACAATGCCACGAACAGACTTATTCACAACCACATAAACCACCGTTTTCCCCTCTTTTTCCAGGGCTGACTTTTCCTCTTCAAGAGTATCGTCTATTTCAATTGTAAACTCGTCCATAAGGCTGATGTTGCCTACAAGAATTTCATCATCACCCACTACTCCTTTTACACCCATGCCGGTAAAGGACTCAAAATTTTGCACAGGTTCATCATCAAACTCACCGTTCGCAAACTCTGTAATGGCACGGCTCAACGGGTGCTCCGAGAGATTTTCAACTGAAGCCACTTTCAGTAAAAGGTTTTCTTTATCAACGTCATCTACAACTTTATAATCGGTAACCTCGGGTTCACCTTTTGTTAGCGTCCCGGTTTTATCAAAGACGATAGTTGTAACTTCCTGAAGCCGCTGAATCGCCTCCCCTTTACGAACCAGAATCCCGTTCTCTGCTCCCAGGCCCGATCCCACCATTAGCGCTGTAGGTGTAGCCAGTCCCAATGCACAAGGGCACGCAATAACCAGAACAGCCAGGGTTGCAAAAAACGCCTGGCTTACGACGGGGAGATCTGTGATGATCCACGGCAAAAATCGGTCTCCAACATGGAGCAGCGGCTCAAAAAATTGTGGAAACATCCACCAGGAGAAAAACGTGGCTGCAGCAATTACTAAAATAATTGGTACAAAAATAGCCGTTACGCGATCGGCAAAATCCTGAATCGGAATTTTCGACCCCTGGGCCTCTTCCACCAATCGAATAACCCTGTTTAAAAACGTATCTTCACCCACCCGGGTTACCTTTACTCGAATGGATCCTTCACTAGTAATCGTGCCTCCAATTACTTCATCCCCTTTAGATTTTACCACCGGCATCGACTCCCCCGTTACCATCGCCTCATCGATGGAGCTTTTTCCGTCTACGATCTTACCGTCGGTTGGAATTTTTTCTCCCGGCCGAACCAGCATCACATCATCTTTACGCAGTTCTGAGGCATCAATCTCCACCTCTTTGCCATTTCGAATTACACGAGCTTTCGCCGCTTCCAGCGTCAACAGTTTTGTGATGGCATCCGATGCACGCCCCTTCGCCTTCGTCTCCACATATCGGCCCGTCAGGTGAAACGCCATAATCATCGCGGCAATCCCGGCGAAACTGTACATCATCGATTCGGTGATCCCCAGATGATAGCTCAACGCCATAAACCCGGTAATGAGCGAGGCCACGGTACCAATGGCAATCAGCACATCCATATTCGGGTTTAGATTCATCGAAGATCTCCAGGCTCCAACCAGCGTTGGCCAACCGGGAATAAAAATTACCGCTGATGCACCCACCGTCATGGCAATCTCCATCACAAAATGAGAGGTTAAATGAACCCCCAGCACCATATCGATGAACATCCAGATCATCAATGGCGCAGTTATAATCCAGCTGAACCAAACCTTCTTTTTTGCATCATCCAGTTTCTCTTTCTCTCTTTTTCGCTTCTTTTCAAGTTTATTCTCCCGAATTGACTCCTCAACCGTTAGCTCATATCCTGCATTTTTTACGGCCTCCTGCATCTGTTCGATAGAAACGACAGACCCAATGTACTCAACCTTGGCTTTTTCCGTCGTAAGCTGAACAGACGCACTCTCTACACCCTCCAACGAGTTCAATGCTTTCTCTACTGACCCTGAACAGCCTGCGCAGTGCATTCCTGATATATGAAACCGAACCGTCTCCGTTGATGGTGCTTCCAACTCAAAACCCGCATTTTTTACGGCTTCCTGCAACTTGGAAAACTCCACTCGACCGTTCGAAAATTCTACCGATGCACTCTCCGCAGGCAGATTTACAGAAGCATCTTTCACCCCTTCAACATTTTTCAGCGCTTTCTCTACAGGTCCCGCACAACCAGCGCAGGACATTCCCTTTACGATATACCTTGACTTATTTTCCATTATTACAATTTATTGGCGACGGTTTTGCCACAGCGTACATGGCAATGTATATTTCTTATAAAAGATAAGCAGTGGGTTGAGGCATCCCGTAACAACTCCCGTTCAGAGATGTGTAATTTTTTTAGATTTCGTCGAGTGATTTACGATTTTTCTTTGCCATCGCCCTGTACTCAGTTACGGTCATTCCCGTAACTTTTTTAAACTGGTTTGATAGATACTGCACACTGCTGTACTTCAATTTCCAGGCAATTTCGCTGAGTGTCCATTTATTATAACTTAGCAGCTCTTTTGTACGCTCTACTTTCAACTCAATAAACCTGTTCTCAACAGTTTGTCCCTCACTTTCAGAAAAGATGTGGCTCAGATACGAGTAGTTAAGATTCATCTCTTCAGCAATAAATACGGAGAGCTTTTTAGGGTTCTCAACCTCTTCGAGATGATTCATATACTTTAAAAGAGACGATTTAACACGGCTCACCAGTTCTTCTTCTCGATCCTGTGACAGCTCGAAACCCTTTTCCGACAGCTTTTGGCTGAACTCCTCTTTCTCTTGGTCAGATAGCTTCCGTTTGAATGACGCTTCTCCCAATTCAACCGATTCCACCGGCAGCTGTAGCCCGTCGATAATCTGTTCTACAGATTCTACACATCGCGGACAAACCATATGTTGTATTGCAGTTTTCATATTGGCTAACTTTCCATTTTGAATCTAAAAACTTCCCTGGATCAATTTCAGGGAAGTTCATTTTCAGAGGACTGCTCTACTAACAACTTTCAGGTTATAAACAGTTCAAATCAGAATCTATTCAACCGTCACACTTTTCGCCAGGTTTCGAGGCTGATCCACATTACATCCACGGTTTACAGCCACGTAGTAGGACAGAAGCTGCAGCGGTATTACCGTCAATAGTGGAGTGAAACAGTCATTCGTTGCCGGAATGTGGACTGAAAACTCCGACAGATCTTTTACATCACTATTCTCTTCGTTCATCACGGAAATAATGCGTCCCTTTCGAGCTTTTACCTCTTCAATATTCGAGATCATTTTGTCATTCGTGTGATCCGTTGCAGCAATTACCACCACCGGCATCATATCATCAATCAATGCAATGGGGCCGTGCTTCATCTCTGCTGCAGGATACCCCTCCGCATGGATATAGGAGATCTCTTTTAGTTTCAACGCCCCCTCAAGAGCTACAGGAAAG
>SKWF01000006.1 GCA_007129085.1 Balneolaceae bacterium
TCCCCCTCCCATTACAGAAATCGAATCCAAAATGCCCCTTCGCACTCCAGGTATATCGTATTAGAGCGAAGTATTTCGGTTCAGGCGTACGAAGATATTAATGAACTGGGCATCAGGGGAGTTATTCTTGAAGAAGAGTATCGGCGAAATTACAATTTTGAATCGCTATCAGCTCATGTTCTCGGCTATGTAAACCATAACCTGGACGGCATGATAGGCCTGGAGTCTAAATATAATGACATTTTAAAAGGAGAAGACGGCCAGCAGCAGGTTCGCAGAGATCGACAGAACCGAATTTTCTCTTATGTGGGCGCACCTCGAAAAACTCCACAGCAAGGTCTTTCACTACACACCACCATCGACTCTTTTATACAGGCAATTGCCGAAGAAGAGCTGGAAATGGGTATTAAACGTCATCAAGCCAAACAGGGTACGGCTATTGTGATGAACCCTAAAACCGGGGAGATCAAAGCGATGGCCAACTATCCAACTTTCAATCCTAACCGGCCCGCATCCATTGACTCTGAAAACCGACGAAATTTTGCCATTTCTGATATTATGGAGCCGGGATCTACTTTTAAACTTGTTACCGCCATCGCCGCAGTTGAACAGGGCGTAGTAGATTTTGATGAAGTTTTTGAAACACCGGAAGAGGGACGAATTCAACTCTACGGACAGTGGATGCGTGATCATAATCCGCTGGGCGATATGGATTTTAGAGAAGTTATTGCAAAATCATCCAACATCGGTACTTCAGAAATTGCCATGCGCATGGACGAAGACTCTTTTTACCAGTATGCGCGGAACATGGGTTTTGGAACCAGAACAAATATTGATTTGCCAAATGAATCGGGCGGACGGCTACAGCGACCTTATGAATGGAGTCGTGTAACCCAACCGTGGATGTCTATCGGGTATGAGGTTCAATCTACCGCCCTCCAGATTTTACAAGCATACGGCGCATTTGCCAACGAAGGAATGATGATGAAACCGTATTTGGTAAGTCATTTAACCGATCAATATGGAAATGTTGTTGAAGAAACATCGCCCTCTCAAGTGCGCAGAATTGCCAAAAAAGAGACGATTGAGAAATTAAGGCCTGTTTTTGAATCTGTAGTAACCGATTCTGGTACAGCAGGTTGGGCTGCTGTTGAAGGAATGAAAATTGCCGGTAAAACCGGAACTGCACAGAAGTTTGTAGACGGTCGTTACACGAATGATTACCGGGCATCATTTGCCGGATTCTTCCCCGCTGAAGATCCAAAATATGTAATGGTGGTTCTGCTTGATGAACCTCGTACCAGTTTCTACGGCGGATTTACTGCCGGATCAATTTTCAAGGAAATTGCCACAAGAATCGCGGGCCTCGATAGTGATGTACGACGAACCTATCCCGGTCAGCAGCTCGCAGATATTGAGCACAGAGTAGCTCCAAAAGTTACAGGGTTACCTCGCAGTTCAGCTTCCCGGCTTCTCAGTGGTCAGAATTTATCCTACCGAGTTTCAGGCAGCGGTTCTCATATTGTCAGCCAAGAGCCCGATGCCGGCGAAAAAATTATAGGGAACACCTCGGTCACTCTGCAGTTGGGAAATGTTGATGAAGAAGCACGAGAAGGATATGTAAAAATTCCGGAACTGCGAGAGATGAATATGCGTCAGGCTGCAGCCCTTTTGCGAGAAAAAGGCTTGGATATTGAGATGGTGGGATCTGGCACAATTTATAACCAATTCCCCCTTGCCGGAGAAATTATGCAAAAAGGACGAACCGTAACGGTTCGGGGCCGGGCACGATCTATGCAACAAGTTTCCATTTTAGCGAATCAAAATTAATGACCTTTAAAGAACTCATAACATTTTGCGATCCGGTTTCTGCTACGGGCACAGCCCCCGGCAGTCTGGGAAAGCTGTGTCAGGATTCGAGAGAGGTCCGGAAAAACGATATTTTTATTGCCGTTAAAGGCTACACCGTTGATGGGCATAAATTTATCCAACAAGCAGTTAGTGCAGGGGCGTCGGTAATTATTTCGGAAAAACCGGTAGAGTTGAAGCCGGGAATTGCCGTAATCATTGTTAAAGATACGCGAGCATTAATTGGACCTCTTGCACAAAAATTGGCCGGAAATCCTGCCGAGAAAATGAAGGTAGTCGGTATTACCGGCACGAATGGTAAAACGACTGTTGCCACTTTAATTTGGCAGCTGCTTACCGAAGCAGGCAAGAAAGCATCGCTGCTCGGAACTGTTGAGAAGAAAATTAATCAAACCGTTGTTGAAAGCCGCCTTACCACTTCCGACCCCATTGAAATTGCGGCGGATATGAAGAAAATGGTTGAGGCAGGAAGTGAATTTGTTGTGATGGAGGTCTCCTCTCATGCGCTGCATCAACAACGCACCAAGGGCATCCCCTTTTCTGTGGCGATCTTTACAAATTTAAGCCTCGATCATCTCGATTATCACGGTTCCATGGAAGAGTACGCCGCTGCAAAACAGTTGTTGTTCAACAGGCTTGATGAATCGGCCGTCGCCATCACAAATGTAGATGACGACAAAGGCGGTTGGATGATTGAAAACACGAAAGCCACCACCTCTACCCTATCATTTGATTGTAGAGAGAGCAGTGTTCAGGCTTCGATCAAACAAATTAGCGAAACCGGCACCACTATTGAGATTGACGGAGTTGAAATCATCACACCGTTAATCGGAAAGTTTAACGCCTACAATGTGGCTGAAGCTTATCTTGCGGCTGTTTCATTAGGAATCGACGATCATCAAGCCGCAGATATTTTAAGCTGTTGCAAAGGTGCTGCCGGGCGATTGGAAAAGGTCACGGATGTATCAACTCTGGACCAACACCCGATGGTGATTGTGGATTACGCCCACACGCCCGATGCGCTCGAAAATGTATCGCACACCCTGTGTGAGGTGAAAAGACCGAATCAGAAGTTGGTTATTGTCTTTGGATGTGGCGGAGATAGAGACACCTCCAAACGGCCACAGATGGCCAAAATCGCCGAAAATTACGGGGATGAGGTTGTTGTAACTTCCGACAATCCCCGTACGGAAGATCCGGATGCCATCATCGAAGATATTAAGACAGGATTTACCGATATGGCCAAAGTTACGGCCATCACCTCTCGGCAAGATGCGATCACGAAGACGGTTTTAAATGCCCAGGCCGGCACCATTATTTTAATTGCCGGAAAAGGCCACGAGACGTATCAGGAAGTGGATGGAGAGCGCCACCATTTTGATGATCGGGAAATTGCCCGAGAAGCTCTCGATTCGCGCAACGGTCACCCTAAAAACAGCGAGGTGGCCTGATGCTATACGCACTACTCGATTGGCTTGATGACCTTTACAATATTCCAGGCTTAGGGGCTTTTGATTTTATTACAACACGAACAGCATTTGCAGCATCGTTTGCTCTGTTAATCAGTCTTCTTATTGGCCGAAAAATTATTGAATGGCTGGAGAAAATGCAGCTTCGCGAAACTATTCGCGAAGATATTGGGCTCGACA
>SKWF01000165.1 GCA_007129085.1 Balneolaceae bacterium
CAATCCACATAAATATCGGGGAGAAAGTTCATCTCAATTTTTCGAACACCGTCGCCTTTGCAGGTTTCGCATCGTCCGCCCTTAACGTTAAATGAGAATCGGCCTTGATCGTAACCGCGAATTTTTGATTCCGGTAGTTCGGCAAATAGTGACCGAATTCGATCAAATACTTTGGTGTACGTTCCGGGGTTTGATCTCGGGGTTCGTCCAATCGGGCTCTGATCGATGGAGATGATTTTGTCTACGTTATCCAATCCGGTGATTTCTCTGTAGGGAAGGGGGACCGATTTAGAATTATAAAATTCATTCGATAGAATAGGGGCCAGCGTCTGGTTGATGAGCGAACTTTTGCCGCTGCCGCTCACACCGGTTACGCAGATAAATTTCCCGAGCGGCACTTCCATGTCTACATCTTTGAGGTTGTGTCCGCGGGCTTCCTTCACAACAAGTGATTTACCTGACCCTTCACGACGGCTTTCGGGAATCTCGATGGCCTCTTCATCCCGTAAAAATTTGGTGGTCATGGCCGATGGGTCCAGCTCTTCGGGCTTTCCTTGTGTGACAATATTTCCACCTTCCGTTCCGGCACCCGGGCCGAGATCCACCACGTAATCACCCCGCTCAATGGTTTCGCGATCGTGTTCAACCACAATTACGGTATTCCCCAAATCGCGCAGTGTTTCGAGCGATTTTATAAGTTTGATATTATCACGCTGATGGAGTCCGATACTCGGTTCGTCCAGAATGTAGAGTACCCCGACAAGCTGTGTTCCAATCTGTGTGGCCAACCTGATTCGCTGGGCCTCACCACCACTCAGGCTTTGCGCTTCCCGATTCAGCGTCAGGTAATCAAGCCCAACGTTCAGCAGAAAGTCGATTCGGTCGATCACCTCTTTCAGAACCTGCTGGCCGATTTTACGCTGTCGTTCTGTAAGCTTTAAATTACCAATAGTTAATCGCAGTGAGCGGATATCCTGCTGTACGAGATCTTGAATGGAGTGCCCGTCAATTTTGTAGGAGAGAGCTTCCTTGTTGAGCCGTCCGCCGCCACATTTATCGCAATCAATTTTTGAGAGATAAGCCTTCGCTTTATCGCGCTGTTTGTTTGATTTACTCTCTTCGTACTGCTCACGAATGATCGATTTAATCCCTAAAAACCGATGCTTGTAGGTTACATTTTTATCTTTAAAATCGTAGCTGACATCAAACTTCTTATCCCCGCCGCCGGTGAACAGCAGGTCCATCGCTTCATCCGGGAAATCTTTTAATGGTGTATCGAAATCCAAATCTACTGTTTCGAGAACTGCCTGCAGCTGTTTAAAAACAAAGATATCGCGTGGCTCACCAAAAAATCTCAACCCCCCGTCGTTAATCGACTCTTCGGGATTGGGAATTACCAGATCGGGATTTACATCGTAGCGATATCCGAGCCCGTTGCACTTTTTGCAGGCTCCGTATGGTGAATTAAAGGAGAAGAGATTGGGTGCGGGATCTTCATACGAGAGTCCGCTTTCGGGGTCGTACAGGTTTTTCGAAAACACCTTATCAGTAATGACGCCATCTTTTTGAACGCCAAGAATTAGGTTGCCGTCAGCCATCTCCAGCGCCATATGCACACTTTCAGAAATACGCTTTTCACTTTTTGGGCTGATAACAAACCGATCCACAACCACTTCGATATTGTGGGTTTTGTAGCGATCGAGTTTTATTTCGCCCTCAAGATCAATCATCTCTCCATCAACTCGGGCCCGTACAAAACCCTGTTTCTGCATCTGTTCAAAAAGCTCGCGGTAGTGCCCTTTTCGTCCGCGGACTACGGGAGCCATACAGTATGCTTTGGTGCCTTTATCCAGCCCCATAATTGCCTGCACAATTTGATCGGATGTCTGCTTCTCCATTTTGTTGCCCGATTTATAGGAGTAGGGAACCCCTACGCGAGCGTACAACAGGCGAAGAAAATCATAAATTTCTGTTACCGTTCCCACGGTAGAGCGCGGATTTCGATTGGTGGTTTTCTGGTCGATGGAGATCACGGGGGAGAGTCCGTCAATAAAATCAACATCGGGTCGCTCCATCATCCCCATAAATTGGCGGGCGTAGGCGGAGAGTGATTCCAGGAAACGGCGCTGGCCCTCGGCGTAAATCGTATCGAAGGCGAGGGATGATTTTCCCGATCCGGAAAGGCCGGTGAAAACCACCAGCTTTTCGCGCGGGATATCAATATCAATATTTTTGAGGTTGTGCTCGCGTGCTCCGCGGATGATGATATTATTCTGCAAAGGAGGACCAATTATTTTTTGAAATTCTAAACCCTGTAAAATACGAATTGTTTTAGAGAATCACGTATAGCGATCGTAATAACAGAACGGATTGAGACTACATTCAGTTTGTTGATTATTAATTGCGAAAAAAAGATAAAGTCCCCCTTCGAAGGGGGGAAGAGTCACGCCCAGAGCGTGACGAGGGGGGATGATCCTTTGGGCTAAGATTTAGTTCAAATATTCAGTGTATAGCATTGAATTAAAACCTTTTCATCCTCCATTGCCCTCCGCCGATCGGCGTGGGTCATTTTTAAAAAATCATAATCGATAAAACATTATGGATTATGATTTAATGCTCCGATGGCTCCGCTCCACGATAGTTCATCCATGATCGGGTAAACACTTTATACGTTTCATTAGCTTACTCATTTGTTAAATGATTCGTATATTTAGGGCTACTTTAAATTTAGAAGGACTTATGAGTACAGATTCAAAAACAGCAAACGCTCTCAATATACCCGGCTCAATCAACCAGAAGGAATGGCATCCACTCTCGTGGAATAGTAAGCCCATCAAGCAGTTGCCGCCATATCCCAATACGGATGAGCTCCAAAATGCATATAACACGCTGCAAGATCTTCCGCCGCTTATCACATCGTGGGAGATTGACGCGCTGAAACAGAAGCTCGCAAATGTAGCTGATGGAAAATCATTTTTGCTGCAGGGCGGAGATTGTGCCGAGACGTTTGAAGGGTGCCGTGCACCTAAGATTGTGAATCTGCTGAAGGTAATGCTTCAGACAAGTTTTATTCTCGTGCACGAAATGGGTACTCCCGTCGTGAGGATAGGACGTATCGCCGGGCAGTTTGCGAAACCTCGATCAAAGGACTTTGAGGTAATTAATGGCGAAAAAATGTTGAACTATCGGGGTGATTTGATCAACAGCTACGAGCCGAATGTGGAAGCTCGAAAGCCTGATCCTCAGCGAATGCTGCAGGCGTATAATAAATCCGGCCTTACGCTCAACTTTCTGCGTGCACTTTCTGATGAAGGATTTGCTGATCTTCAGCATCCTGAGCAGTGGGAGCTCGATTTTATGCAGAATAACGAGTACTACAAAGATTATGAGTCGATGGTAAACTCCATCAACAAGGCGATTCATTTTATGGAAACGATTACGCCAAACGCGTTTAACACGCTGCATAAAATTGACCTTTATACCTCCCACGAGGCGTTGAATCTCTATTACGATTC
>SKWF01000202.1 GCA_007129085.1 Balneolaceae bacterium
AGCTACACTACGCTCATTTTTTGCAGTTTTTATAGTTTTTGGATTGACCTACTCCGCTGTTGCACAGCAGGGAATTCAGCCCGAAGATTATTACGAAACTGTTTTCGTAAGCCAAACGGAAATTTCGCCAAACGGTGACCTGGTTGCATTCACAAAAACCATTATCGATGAAGAAAATAATGAACGGCATCGTGAAGTTTGGATGCAGGAGATCAACAACGGACAGAAAGCAGGTGAGCCGTTTCGGTTTACAGATCCATCCGTTCAATCTTCGAACCCACAATGGTCACCTGATGGAGAGCTTTTAAGTATTCAATCTCGCCGTGGCGATGACTCCAATACCGTCCGGTTTATCCGCGTAACGGCACCCGGCGGTGAAGCTTTTCAAATTGAAGGATTGGACCGTTCTCCCGTATGGTCGCCTGACGGCGAAAAAATTGCGTTTGTACGCGAACCGATTACCGACGAAGAGAGTCCAGAACGAGAGGGATGGATCGCTCCTGATGCCATCACCACAACGCTCGATTCCTCCCGGTTTGATGGACGCGTGATCACACAAATGAGATATTACCAAGATGGCCGTTCATCCATGCTTCCACACCCCGATGTTGTGGAAAAACGGCAGCTTCACATTATTTCAGCTGATGGTGGCGAGCCAGAGCAAATTACGGATCTTCCCTACAATGTCGGCCAAATTGAATGGTCGCGAGATGGAAACCGAATTTACTTTTCCGGTGATCCTGAAGAAGATGACGAGTACAATACCGATAATACACGAAATCTTTATGTAATTGACATGGAAAGTGGTGAGTATAAACAACTGCTCGAGATGGAGGGATCGCAAAGTTCCCCAACAATCTCGCCAAACGGCCGATATATAACATTCACAAGCTCAAAAGAGCGTGGTGCTCAAACGAATATTTACGTAGCACAATTAACCCGCTCCGGTGATATCCAGGATGAGCCGGTTAACGTAACCGAAGATTGGGATCTTAGCCCCGGTGGCCTGCACTGGACATCCAACAGCCGCGATATTCGCTTTTCAGCGGCAGTTACGGGGAACTCGCATCTGTTTGAAGTATCAAGAAGCGGTGGTGATGTTGAGCAGATAACTCATGGCGATCGACGATTGAGCTCAATTTCAACTACGGATAACGGCCGGCATCTGGCCTACACGGCTACCGACGCGGTTACTCCCGCAGAAGTTTTTATCTCGAGAGGTGACGGCAGCCGCGAAGTACAGTTGACAAACTTTAATGAAGAATGGTTATCCGAGCGAACCGTAAACCCCGCCGAACCGATCTACTGGACCGTAGAAGACGGCACCGAAATTGAAGGCTGGGTAATCAAACCGGTAGGATATGAAGAGGGTGAAAGCTACCCGATGGTGTTGAAAATTCACGGTGGCCCCCACTCTTATTATGGAAATACTTGGTTCCAGACGTTTCATGTGTTGTCAGCATCAGGTTTCTATGTATTCTATCCGAATCCGCGTGGTTCATCTTCCTACGGACACGATTTTATGTACTCTACTCTTGAGCAGTGGGGAAAACTGGACGAAGAGGATTTCATGACGGGACTCGACGCCGTTTTTGAAAAGTATCCTGATGTAGACCCTGAACGGGTTGGCGTATCCGGCGGAAGTTATGGTGGATTTATGACCAACTGGTTAACCGCCCGTTTCCCGGATCGATTTGCCGCCGCTAATACAAGCAGAAGCATTTCAAACTGGAAAAGCTGGTACGGTTCTTCTGATGCTCAGGGCCTTACAGAATATGAATTTGGCGGATATCCATGGGAAGAGCGTGAGCGTTACCAAGACCTCTCCCCCATTAACTATGTAGAAAATGTAACCGCCCCTACGCTGATTGTTCATAGTGAAGAAGATTGGAGAACTCCAATTACGGATGCAGAACAGTGGTACATGTCCCTGAAAAAGCTGGAGGTGCCGGTGGAATTTGTTCGGTATCCGCGATCTTCACACGGACTTTCCAGAACCGGTGAACCGTGGTTACTGGTGGATCGACTGGAGCGAATCCGCAGCTGGTTTGATTACTGGTTGATTGAAGAGCAATAAAAAAGACCCGCGAAGTCTTTTGATACCTTCGCGGGTCTACTTCGATCTTGATAACAACCTGTCAGGTATTAAAACCTGACGGGTTTTTTTGTTCTATGCCGTAATTCTAAAAGAACCCGGTGCCTGATTAAACTGCTCTGCTTGTGTATTGGCATTTGGCTTATGATCCAGAACTTTTTCGAACAGAAACCGGATGGATGATCTTGCCAAAAGAAGTTCATCAAACGATACCTGTTCTTCTTTTAGATTGGAGATAAAATAATCGAAATGCCATAACCTAATTTGTGACGAGTGAGAAATGGAAAGCTCATCTAAAAACCGGCGAACCCACCGTAACGTGGCCGCTTCCTTTTTGTAGGATGCGTTTTTCCGTCTGAATTCAGCTCTGAAATTGGATAAAATAAGTGATCTGTTCATAACTCTTTTTATTTGTATGAACCTTCTCAACTAAATTCCTTACACAAATTTTGAAAATAACCGGTAGATTGAGTCATTATCAGGTACTAAGAGACTTTGAAAAACCTTTAATGGATACATTTCGACTTCACTCCACCCCGAAGGATCGGGACCGGAAAAACACCGGCTTCGTTTCGTTGCGCCTGTCTGCAGAAGCTTTAGCACAGGCAGGCTCAATGTGACGTTTAACGTCATACTGAGCGCAATGAGGAGCGGAGCAACGAATGTAGTCGAAGTATCTCTGTGTTTTTCAAAGCCTTCTTTCAATATTTCTAACCAAATTGACTGAAAATTGTGAAACTTCCGAGTACGATTATTTCATTCTTTCTGCTTTTCACAATACCTACTATTATCGCAGATTTTTACCACCATGAATCTTCTGAAGCTACAGACAGTTATACCTTGGTATGGAGTGAAGAATTTGACAGTGATACGCTGAATACCGATATATGGATTCCGTGGGAAGGCGGCGCCTATAATAACGAACAGCAGTGTTATACCTCCAGGGAAAAAAATCTCTTCATCGAAGACGGTAAGCTTCACATACGGGCTTTAGATGAACAGTACGAATGTGGCAATTCAGGTATCAAACCGTATACATCCGCCCGTATTTCTACCGATAGTACCGCAGTGGGCTGGGAACATGGAAGATTTGAGGCGAGGATACAAATGCCGATGGGTACCGGGTTTTGGCCCGCATTCTGGATGATGCCTATGCGTGAAATAGGTTGGCCGAAAGGTGGTGAAATTGACATAATGGAATATCGGGGCGATCAGCCTACGGTTACCCACGCTGCGGCTCACTACTGGCGAGAAAACTGCACCGATGCAACCCGACAGTGCCTCAACAGTGAAGTCAGCACGTTTGATACCGGAGAAAATCTTTCAGATGAATTCCACATTTACACCCTTGAATGGACCGCTGATGAAATGCGATGGTATTTTAATGATGAAAGGATCCAAACCGTTTCGATCAATGACCTGCCCTCCGATTATGATCCCTTTACCGGCCCGTTTCACATCATTCTAAACCTTGCCGTTGGCGGTGACTTTCTGCCAAACCCGGATCAATCCACCCCATTTCCGGCAACAATGAAGGTTGATTATGTGAGGGTATATCAGTGACAATTCATAAAGTCTAAAATTTCAACTTTCAATATCTGAAATATCAATTCAGATTTAACGTCTTTTCGTTAATAACCCAATAACGGTAACAAAAATAATAGATCCAATTATAGACCAGATGATTGGAAATTGATTTCCCCCAACAGTGACATTAAATAGTTCAGGGAGTCCCAATTCGCCACTTAGCCATGACCCCAAAAGTGCCCCAATAAATCCTACCGCAATGGAGACGACACATCCTCCCCGTGAATACCCGGCAATAGATTGACCAATGGAGCCGCAAATTCCGGCGATAAAAAGTAACAGGAAAAATTCAAGAATGGTCATATTAGTAGTGTTTTCGTAAAGGTTAATTGTTTAGTAAAGCTTATAAAAAGACACGCGAAGTTTTGGAAACTTCGCGTGTCTGCTTAAAGTCGAATGATACCGTTAATCTCCCATTACAACGCCTTCGCGCCGTGGATCAGCACCACCAAAATATCCGCCTTCAATTCTTTGTATCGCCTGGATTCCACTCGTCAAGTCTCGTTCATCAATTTCGTGCCCCATCGCTTCGAGTGACTCAATGATTTCTGCCGTAAACCGATCCTGTTCCAGGATGGATGGGCCGTTATAATTCACAAAGTTTGGCAGATCTATCGCTTCCTGTGCATTCAAACCAAAACCGTGCATCCCGATGATAGCTTTGGCTGTATAATGGATAATACCTGCACCGCCGGGAGATCCCACGCTCGATACAAACTCCCCGGTTTCGGCATCTAAAACCAATGATGGGCTCATACTTGATCTCGGCCGTTTATTTCCTTCAACTCTGTTAGCCATCGGATTCCCATCCAAATCTTCGGGAATGCGGGCGAAATCGGTCAGCTCGTTATTCAGGTGAAAGCCGCCTTTCAGACCGGTTCCTCCATCACTCATAATTCTGCTTCCGAAACCCTGCTCGATGGTTGTTGTCATCGAAACGGCATTACCATCCCGATCTACAATACTGATGTGGCTAGTACCCATCTCCGGCTGTTCGGGCTGAATTCCAAATGCAGAACTTAAACTGCCAGGATTCCCGGGTTCTGCGCTTTCCATCGCGCGATCTTCAATCAAGCTGGCCCGCTTCTGCAGATAGTCAGGGGCAAGAAGGCTGTGCCAGCTTCCAGCGGGCGGATCAACAAAATCGGCATCGCCAATATATTTTGCGCGATCGGCATAGGCTAATTTCGACGCCTCAAGATACTGATGTAACCAATCGGCCGTGGGGATGGAGTCCTGTAAAACTTCAGATGGTGCTTCCAAATGGTCCATAATGCCGAGAATCTGCATAACGGCAATATGGCCGGATGATGGCGGGGCTATTCCGCAAATTTCGTACGACCGCCAGTCGTTACACATCGGATCTACTTTAAAATCGAGTTCTGCATACGCCAAAACATCTTCAACTTCCATCAAACCGGGACGCTCGTGCGATTGAACACGATCAACAATATCACCGGCAACGGTTTCATTGTAAAAAGCCGAAGGGCCTTGGGCGGCAACATTTCTGAGAATTTCTGCCAACGCCGGATTTTGCAGCGTATGCCCAACCGGAAGCGCCTCGCCTTCATCATCGTAATAAAGCTCTCGTGCAATCGAATCTTTGCGAAGAGTTTGGTCAGCATCCAGCAATCCCTGTAGTCTTGGGCTGATGTTAAATCCATCCTCCGCAAGTGTGATCGCCGGACCAAAAAGCTCTTCCCACTCTAAATTTCCATGTTCTGCATGGGCTTCAGCGAGCATAGCGATTGTACCCGGCACCCCAACAGAAAGTCCACTTCGCACGGCATCAGAAAAGGAGTACGGCTCTCCATTTTCATCCATAAACAGATTTTCATCGGCTGCAGAAGGAGCCTTTTCCCGGCCGTTAAAGGCGTGAACTTCATCACCGTCAAATGTGAGTAAAAAAGCTCCCCCACCGATTCCACTCGATTGTGGCTCAACCAGGGTTAATACCATCTGTACCGCAACAGCTGCATCCACTGCAGAACCACCCGCCTGCAAAATTTGGTAGCCGGCATCTGTGGCTAATGGATTGGCAGCAGCAACTGCAAATTCAGAGGTTTCCCAGCCCGGTTTAGGGGTATATCCCGTTGACATTTCGGGCTGATCCGGAACCGTATAATTAATACCGGATTCAGGTTCCGGTTGAGGCTGAGCACAGCCATTCAGTAAAAATAGTACCGCAACTGCTGCTGCAATTGCTGTTAATCGGGTCGTAAAATTGTACATGAGAATCTTTCGGTTTAAATATAGTTGGCAAATGTTAATCTGTTATAATCGCTAGATGCAACTCCCTAAGATGAAATTTATATCCAGCTTTTACAAGTCTCAGTAAAGGGCTCGCTCAGATAGTGTTACGAATGAGAATCCGGCCTTAATGAGCTCAGGTATCGCTTTTTCCACCCCTTCATAGGTACTTGATTCGGGTTGATTCATATGTAAAAGTATGATATCACCCGAATCTGCCGATAGCAGTTTTTGCTTAACATCATGGGACGAAAAATCGGCTCCACCATCTCCATCAATGGTATAACCGGCGACGACATGATCCATATCTTCTGACAACGCTGTACAGACTTCATCATAAAAAGCTGTACCAGATCGATAAAATTTTGTTTCCGCCGCGGTGACTTCTTTAATGTATTCGGAATTACGATAAATCTCTTCAAATGCCTCATCAAAATTTTTAGTGCCTTCTATATCAAGGGCTGACTTCCCGGTTAATGAACAAGGGCGATGATTCAACCCGTGATTAGCAATTTCGAACAGTGGATCTGCCGCTAAATCAGCAGCGACTTGTGTGTGATTCTGCAGCCATACTCCACTCAAAAATAGTGTGGCCGGTATCTCATTTTTCTGCAAAAAATGGATTAGATCTTCATCATATTCTCCCGAACAGGCATCGAGTGTTAGCGCAATTTCTTGCCCGTCATTTTTAAATCGAGTTCGAACACCTTCAACATTTTGCCCCCACTCTTCCGGCGTTCTGTTTTCATATTTTTCTCTCAATTCCTCTCTCACAGTATCATTTACCGATATTTCATTCGGAGTAAAGAATTCATTTTCAACAGGCTGTTGAATGAAAACGAGAACAAACAGCAGTAACAAAAGCCATAGATTGTTATTCAAATAGATCATAGTTTTATAAAAGTACGAATTTAAAACAGAGTTTATGGCATGGATCTCACCCTGAAATGGGGTTGGCTGATAATTTGATCCTGCATAAAAGTTGGCCTCACGTTTTCCCTCAAAACCGGAATATACCTGACTATGAAAACTTTCAAATTGCTACCGTTACTTTTTATCACTTCTGTGTTGATTATAAGCTGCGGCACAACCCAACCTGATATTACTGATGATTCTGAAGATATGGACGTCTCCATTTCCGGAGCAGCCGCACACTGGATTTCAGGAGATCGCTTAATTTGGGACTCTGAAACTTCGGCCTCCTACTACGAACTCCGCTATAGCAGCGATGCCGATATCGACGTTCATCAAACCGAAGTAACCGGGGGAACAGCGATTGAGCTAATGCCCGATGCCGTGCTGGATACCTACCAATCGGATAAATTCCGCCATATAGCCGACCGCCCTGTTTTTGATGTTGATGCCAATGAAGAGACTGTAAAAGAGGCACTGAGAGGGCAATTGATCGCCGTGGCCTATAACGACGATCATCAACCCGTGGCCGCCACAAAAGTGCAGCCACACGGAGTAATCGATGATTTTTACACCTATGACGGCGATTTGGGGCTAACCTATGTCGACGGTCAGATTGAGTTGAAAATTTGGGCACCCACGGCACAAGAGTTGGCGATAAATATTTACATGGATGATAAATCTCTTGTTCGAACCGTAGAACCGGAAGTGGAGCGGCCTGAAACCGGCGTCTGGACGTTTTTTGTGGATGAAGAGTTTGACAGACATTTCTATCGGCTGGATATGACGCTTTACCATCCTGAAAACGGAGAAATTAATGAGTTTGAAGTGACCGATCCTTTCTCCATCAGCTTGAGTACCGACAGCAGATACAGCCAGTTTGTGAACATTGAAAATGATATGGATTTGAAGCCGGCCGGCTGGGATGATATTCGAAAAGAGCTGCCGGCTGCCACTGATATAAGCCTTTATGAAGCCCATATGCGTGATTTTAGCATTGGCGACTTCACAGTTCCCGAGGAGCACCGTGGTACGTATATGGCATTTACGCATAATGGCGTGCACGGAAGGAATCTATCCGACGGGATGAGTCACTTGATTGACCTGCAAACCTCCGGACTGACCCACCTCCACCTGCTGCCGGTGAACGATATCGCCACAATTATTGAGGATGAAGATCAGCGGGTTGATCTGGATGATCCGTTCAGCAAATTTTGTGAACTGACAGACCATGAGAAGGTCCAGGCTAATTGCGATCGGTACGGAGATACACCCATACGAGAAATTTTTGAGGAACTTGCCGCTAATGATCCGCTGACCAAGGAGATTCAAGCCTATATGCACTCACCGGACCACCCCGGATTATCTGATATAGATGGCTTTAACTGGGGATACGATCCATTTCATTTCGATGCTCCTGAAGGGAGTTATTCTACCGATCCCGATGGTGCACAGCGAATTTTAGAACTTCGCGAAATGGTAAAAGCACTGCATGAAGTTGGGTTAAACATAGTTGTGGATGTGGTCTACAATCACACCCATGCCGTGGGATTTCATGATAAATCAGTGCTTGACCAAGTGGTGCCGTGGTACTATCATCGGCTGGATACCAATACCGGCGAAGTAGAGACATCAACTTGCTGCCCGAATACTGCCGCCGAATTTAATATGAAAGAGAAACTGATTATTGACTCGGTCGTATTTTGGGCGAAGCAGTATAAAATCGATTCCTTCCGGTTTGATTTGATGGGGCACCACCCTCGCTACGTGATGGAGAATTTACAGGAAGAGCTTTCCAAGTTAACTCTTGAAGAGGATGGCGTAGATGGTGAAAACATTTTTATTTATGGAGAGGGATGGAATTTTGGCGAGGTTGCCGACGACCGAATTTTTATACAGGCCACGCAATTTAACATGGGCGGAACCGGGATCGGTAACTTTAATGATCGCATCAGAGACGGCATTAAAGGCCCGTTTTATGCCGGTAACGGTCGCAGCGCACAAGGTTTTGCTAATGGATTGTATCTCTTTCCGAACGAAGTAAACGAGGCATCAGATGAGGCCCGACATGAACTCTTGGGAATGGCTGATCGTGTACGAGTTGGGATGACCGGAAATTTGAGCACCTACCGTTATGAAAATAGATTTGGTGAAACGGTGTTAGGCGAAAATGAAGGGATTGGCTATGCTATTGATCCACAGGAGTCGATCAACTACATCGACAAGCACGATAATGAAACCCTCTGGGATGATGCCCAGGCGAAACTGCCTTTCGATTTCAGTATGGATGATCGCGTTCGTGTGCATATGCTGAAAAATGCTATCATCAACTTTGGCCAGGGAATTCCCTTTTATCAACTGGGCACTGACATGCTCCGCTCCAAATCGATGGATCGAAACAGTTATCAATCGGGAGATTGGTTCAATACTGTAGATTTTACCATGGAGTCGCATAACTGGGAGCTGGGAATGCCGCCCGCCTGGGATAACCGGGAGCGATGGGATGATATTGAAGAGATTAAGCGAGAGGCAAATGTTGACGTTCAACAAGAACATATGGAACTGGCCCACGCACTGTTTAAAGAGCAGTTACAAATACGATACAGCTCTCCCCTGTTCAGGCTTGCAACAGGAGATGATGTTCACGAACGGGTTGCCTTTCATAATACTGGAGCCGATCAAATTCCGGGAATAATTGCAAAAACCATTTCTGATGGTGCTTGTGTAGATGAACAGATCGATCCCTACCTAGATGGAATTGTAATTATTGTTAACTCTGATAATCAAGAGCAGACTTTTGATCTGGGTATTTCCGGCCTGAACCTTCATAATGTACATGCTGAAAGTATTGATCAAACAGTGCGACAAAGTGTGGAACAGAATGGCGTTGTTACCATTCCGGCTTTAACCACTGCTGTGTTTGTAAATCCCACAGAAGATGAGAAGCCCGGAGACTTTCCTTGCAACCCGTACAACTCCGAATATTAACTTAAAGGAGTTTTTTATCTCAAATGGAGGTCGTAATTCCCTTTTCGACCTCCCATTTATTACTTAAAACTTACAGATTTTATACAGTTAGATTACTGTATTTACTCAACTTATAAGATCTTTGTCTTCTAATATTTATTCTCAGTTGTCTTTTCCATAGTTTAGATGTAAGCGTTTTCATAATTATTTCATCTTAGTTAAATATTTTTAGATAAAAGTAAACTCACATCCATCGAATTTGGAATTTTTGGACGTAAAAGCGCTTACAGTTTATCAACAATCATTACTAACCAATAACTAACGAGACATTTTATGAAGCAAAATCAGATACGATTGCTGCTTCTGCTGTTACTTTCAGGGATATTTGCCTGGTCGGCAAGTGCTCAGTCACATCAAGTCAGCGGAACAGTTACGGATTCAGAAACCGGTGAATCTATTCCCGGAGTAAACATCGTGGTTCAGGGAACCACTGATCAAGGAACAACGACTAATTTTGATGGTGAATTCAGCTTGACTGTACCATCACCTGAAACAACTCTTGTCTTCTCATACATTGGATATCAACGTTTAGAAGTTGACGTAGAAGGACGAGATGAGCTTAATGTAGAATTGGTAACCGATGTAACCGGACTAGACGAGTTGGTTGTAATTGGTTATGGTGTTCGAGAACGAGGCGATAATACCGGCTCGGTGGATGTTATCAGCTCACGAGATTTCAACCAAGGGGCCATCACTTCGCCTCAGGATCTACTTTCGGGACGTGCAGCCGGTGTTGATGTAACCAGTAATAGTGGTGCACCCGGAGCAGGTTCAACGATTCGTATTCGTGGAGGCTCTTCCCTATCAGCCAGTAACGATCCACTTTTTGTAGTGGACGGTATTCCCCTGGATGACGGCGGAATTTCGGGAATGAGAAATCCTTTAAATACAATCAACCCAGATGACATTGAGTCTATTACCATTTTGAAAGATGCTTCTGCAACTGCAATTTACGGTTCACGAGCTTCTAATGGTGTAATAATTATTACAACCAAACGTGGGTCTGCCGGTCAGGAGTTACAGGTTAGCTACTCCGGTAAATTCTCTTATCAAACCAATAATGATAGAGTAGAAGTACTCAGTGTTGAAGAGTTCGAGAACGTAGTTGGAGCCATTCATGGCGATCGCGGAAGAGATCTTCTTGGTGATAGCAGAACAGATTGGCAAGATGAGATCTTTAGAGATGCCTTCAGCCAGGATCACACTTTAAACGCAACCGGTTCTATTGGAGACCTACCCTACCGGGCATCACTTGGATTTTCCGGCAATCAGGGAGTTTTACGCACCTCTTCAAACGACAGACTTACAGGTTCACTTGCTCTGAATCCATCATTTCTTGATGATCATCTGCGAGTTGACGCCAACGTACGCGCAATGCAGGTTGATAATCGCTTTGCTGATACTGGTTCAATTGGTTCAGCCATCACATTCGACCCAACACAGCCTGTTGAAACCGGAAACGATGAGTATGGCGGATTTTTTGCATGGACTGATAGCGATGGAAGCCCCATCCCGATTTCACCGGCAAACCCTGCTGCTTTGATTGATCAGCGCCAGGATGAATCGACTGTTTATCGTGGAATTGCCAACTTAAAGATTGACTACGACCTTCATTTTTTACCTAGCTTGACGGCTACATTAAACATGGGGCTCGACTATTCCGATGTTGGGAATGGCCAAACCTTAGTTACAGATGAGGCAGCATTTGCAGGTGGCGGAACAGCACGTGGTGAAATTTCTGAGTATACGCAGCGTAAAGAGAACGAAGTACTCGATTTTTACCTGAATTACGAAACAGAACTACCACAGCTTCGAAGCGCACTCGATGTTACTGCAGGTTACTCTTGGGAGCATCACTTCGAAGAGGGATCAAACTACTCTACTAACTTCAATGTAGATGAAGTTCTGCAGGTTAATAACGATACAGAATATGCCACTGAACACTACCTGGTATCATTCTTTGGACGAGCAAACTACACGTTCGATGAGAAGTATCTCTTTACCGCCACATTGCGTCAAGATGGTACATCACGTTTCTCTCCTGATGAGCGATGGGGACTATTTCCATCTTTCGCATTTGCATGGCAGATGCACAGAGAGCCATTCCTTGAAAATGTAGAAACCATTGATGAACTGAAACTTCGCCTTGGATATGGTGTAACCGGCCAGCAGAGAATTGGCCAAGGAGACTATCCATACCTTGCGCGTTATACAATTAGTGAAGAGACAGCGCAGTACCAGTTTGGAGATGAGTTTTTACGAACATTCCGTCCGGATGGGTTTAACGCCAATCTAAAATGGGAAGAGACAACGACCTACAATATTGGTCTTGATTACTCCCTTTTTGATGAACGTCTATTCGGTTCAGTGGAAGCTTACTACCGTCAAACAGATGATCTGTTAAACGTGATTCCCGTACCGGCTGGAAGTAACTTTACTAACCGAATCCTTTCCAACGTGGGTACACTTGAAGTACGAGGCGTTGAATTTAATGTTACCGGCCGAATACTATCTACCGAAGATACCTATTGGCAAGTAGGGCTTAACACCACCTTCAACACTGATGAAATCACTCAACTTACAACAGTTGATGATCCGAATTTCATCGGAGTTCCGGTTGGTGGTATTGCCGGTGGTGTTGGAAACACTGCACAAATTAATAGTGTTGGCCATCCAAGAAATACATTTTATCTCTACGAGCAGGTGTACGATGAAAATGGCATGCCTATTGAAGGTGAGTTTGTAGATCAAACCGGAGACGGAAACATAACCACAGACGATCTATACAGATCTAAAAGCCCAACACCTGATGTAACCTTTGGAATATCATCACGTTTTGAGCATAAGCAGTGGGACGCAT
>SKWF01000230.1 GCA_007129085.1 Balneolaceae bacterium
AGCTGCAATTCTTGCCATCACTAATCAAAAAATTCCTGTTTCGGAGTACTATCCCAAAGCGGTTGAAGAAGCGATAACGGGAAATGGAAACGCCAGTAAAAAGCAGGTGGCATTTATGTTGGACCGGATGATTACGATGCCTGATAAAAAAATGACGGGCGATGAAACGGATGCGTTGGCTGTAGCCTGGTGCCACTATACCAAATCGGGTAAAATTGGATCCGAACAAGCGGGTAAAAAATCCCATCAAAATAACAGTAAATCGAGTTGGGCCGAGTTTGTTGAGAAGAACCCCGACCGAGTTAAAAATAGTTAGATTACCACGAGGTTTATAAACAATGATCGCATATCTGAAAGGAAAAATTGTTCAAAAATCGGAAGACAGGCTAATACTTGATGTTCGTGATGTGGGCTATGGCGTGGAAATTTCAAACCAGACATTTCAAACTCTTCCTGAAAAAGGAAAAGAGCTCGAAATTTTAATCTATCACCATTTTACCGATAACGATCAGCGACTTTTTGGGTTTACATCTCAAAAAGAGAAAAACCTGTTTGAGCGGTTGATTACCGTAAAAGGTATTGGCCCGAAACTTGGATTGACAATTTTGAGCGGGATGTCGGCACCGGAGTTAATCCAGGCGATTGTTACGCAAAATACATCTGCACTCTCGGGAATTTCCGGTATTGGGAAAAAAACAGCAGAACGAATGGTTCTTGAACTGAAAGATAAACTATTTGTAGAGGGAGAGCCGTCTCTTGTATCACCCGGGGGAGAGCAGCTCGATAAACGGAGTGAAGCCGTTTCGGCACTTGAAGCTCTTGGATTTAAAAAACGAGATGCGGAAAAAACGGTTCAATCCACGGTTTCAGCGGATGGAAGCTTAACCGTTTCTGAAATTGTGAAAAAAGCTCTGACGGAGATGAAAAGGTAATAGTTTCTTAACAATCATTTGTTACTATTAAGTGGTTTCAATAATTGGCTGAACGTTTAATTAACCACTCTATATTTTGCCTAATCAAACCGTACTTGTCGTAGATGATGAACAGGATCTTTTAGATCTCATTGAATATAACCTCAAAAAAGAGGGGTTCAGTGTTTTAACAGCTGTAGATGGGGAGAGTTCTATTCAAATTGCGCGGGAGCATAAGCCCGATCTGGTTCTGCTTGATATTATGATGCCGAAAATGGATGGCCTGGAAGTCTGTGATAAAATGCGCTCCGATGCAGATCTGATGCACACTCCAATAATTATGCTTACCGCACGCGGTGATGAAAAAACCGAAGTGGAGGGGCTTGATACCGGTGCCGATGATTATATTACGAAGCCGATCAGCACTAAAAAATTACTGTCGAGAATAAGGGCTGTTTTGCGACGGTATAAAGAGACGGAAGGAGAGGTTAGAAAATTGACGGTTCATGATCTTGAAATAGACAAAGATCGATATATCGTCAGTCGCGGTGAGGAGGAGTTTCATCTCCCCCGGAAAGAGTTTGAGTTGCTGTACTATCTGGCCGGGAAAAAAGGGAAAGTTCGTGATCGGCAAACACTCCTCAATAAAGTTTGGGGAGATAATATTTACGTGGTGGATAGAACGGTGGACGTCCATATTCGAAAAATCCGGGAGAAACTGGGCGATCACTATATTGAAACCGTAAAAGGTGTTGGATATAGATTTAAAGAATGAGTGAAGCCGAACGCAAATCTGCATTTTCGAGAGCCTCTTTTCGCACCGCATTGATTTGCGGCATAGCTGTTGGTGCGGTTTCTGCCGTCGTTATCTTTTTTCTGGTTGATATTCCCGCCTCAACTCTGACCCTGTTTGCATTAATTATGTCAGTCCTTTCCGGGACAATTGTTTACGGGGTTACCTACCGATACTACCACCAGCGAATTAAAACATTGGATGATATTTCTAAACGGATTGCCCGCAAAACATTCGGGAATTACGGCAGCATCAATCTCTCTAAAAAAGATGAAATTGATTCTCTGATCATACATTCCATACGGGCGAGTAAAACGGTTGAAAAAGAGTTTCAGAGGTTGAATAAAATCGAAAATTATCGGAAGGAGTTTATTGGGGATATTTCGCACGAGTTGAAAACCCCAATTTTTGCCATTCAAGGTTTTATAGAAACGTTGTTGGATGGAGCGATTGATGATGAAGAGGTAAACCGATCGTTTTTAAGAAAGGCGATGAGAAATGTAAATCGACTGACCTATTTAACGAAGGATTTGATGGAGATTTCTCGTCTTGAAACCGGGGAGCTTAAAACCCAAATACAAAATATTCAGCTTCGCGATCTGATTGTCGAGGTCGTAGAGAGTCTCCATTATAAATCAGAAGAAGAGAACGTAACGGTGTTTGTGGATGATTTTGATCAATACCTGAAGGTGCGGGGAGATAAGAACCAAATTAAGCAGGTGTTGATTAATCTTATCGAGAATGGAATTAAGTACAATTATGCCGGTGGATTTTTAAAAATTGGAGTGAAACCGAATCGGCAAGACAGCGATCGAATTTGGGTGTATGTTGCTGATACCGGTATTGGGATTGATAAAAAGGATATTCCACGCGTGACCGAGCGATTTTTTCGGGTTGATAAATCCAGATCGAGAGAAAGAGGGGGGACGGGATTGGGGCTTTCCATTGTGAAACATATCTTAGAAGCGCACGGCGAAAAACTATCTATAGAAAGCAACGAAAAGGGAACTACGTTTAGATTTACACTTACCAAGGCAAATGACGTTTTTGTTTAATAGGCTTTTAACTACCTTTCATTCAAAGAGATGAATAAGGCTGTTAAAAAAAATAGAATGATGAAAAATGTATATGCAGTAGTGATGGCCGGCGGTTCCGGTACACGATTTTGGCCAAAGAGTATCAAAAAAAGACCGAAGCAGTTTCTGAATATTTTTGGAGACTATACCATGCTCCAAGAAACGGTTTACCGGCTCGGGGATTTCATCAAACCGGAGCGGGTGATGGTTGTAACCAACAGCAACTATGAATCTATTGTAAAAGAGCAGTTACCCGAGTTGAATAATGAGTCGATTATTGGCGAGCCGGTTGCAAAAAACACCGCCCCATGTGTTGCCGCTGCTGCTGCACTTCTTCATAAAAAAGATCCCGATTCCGTGATGGTGGTATTGCCGGCGGATCATCGGATCGGAAACGAAGATGAATTTGTGAGAATTCTAAAATCTGCCGTAAAAACAGCGGAGGAGAAAGAATCTCTGGTAACCATCGGCATTCGTCCAAGCCGACCGGAAACGGGATATGGTTATATCCATTATGATGAGTCAGGTGGTGGAGAAGTCGGCGATGAGAGGGCGTTTGCCGTTAAAGCATTTAAGGAGAAGCCGGATGTAGAAACCGCACTGATGTTTTTAAATTCGGGCGATTACTTGTGGAACAGCGGGATGTTTATCTGGAAAACATCAACCATCTTGAGTGCTTTTGAGAATAATCTTCCGGAGATTTAT
>SKWF01000091.1 GCA_007129085.1 Balneolaceae bacterium
AGGCCACCTCCCATTGCGAATGCTGTTCCTGTTGCAAAACTGCTTTTAATAAAATTTTTACGATCCATAAAAGTGCTGTTTTTGATTAGGCCTAAGTAGTGCGTAGAATCATTCCTTTATACTTAAAACATAGGTATTTTCATGGATACTAACACAGTGGCAAGGATCAATACCATGTTAGTTCCCTTCCTTTGCGTCAAACAATACTGCTGCCCGGACCTCGTACATTTTGCTGTTTAAAGCTAAACGTAATTTTTCGGGTGTTTTCTGAAGCTTCGGTAACGAGAGAACTGCTTATTTTCGAAAGAAGTGCATCGATAATTGTATAAGAGAGATTATCCGGGTTCTCTATCCCTTTTATGTTGAGCAAACTATTTCCAACATCGGAGATTACTACCGTAATTTCGTCTGATTTTTGATTAAGAGTCAATTCGAACAGTGGGGATGTGACATTTTTATTTTCCTGTAAATCAGCGTTGATGAAAATTTCAGTGATTATCAGACAGACCGGTATCGCTAAATTGATATTTAATTCAACGGGGGAAGTATTTATACGATAAGTTGAATCAACAAGATGGTCAAAAAATTCGGTATGAATATGATCGGTCAGCTCTTTTACGAGGGAATCGAACTGAATATCGGCTGAGTCAAAATTATCGGAGAAGGAGTTGTGAATAATAGCAAGGCATTTTATACGAGCCTTGTGCTTTTTGAAAATAGTGTCTAACTCTGAATTGTTGATGTGCATGCTTTCGAGATCAAAAAAAGCAGATATCATTGCCAAATTATTACGTACCCGGTGGTGAATTTCAGAAAGAAGTATCTCTTTTCCTTCCAGCGATTTTTGCAATTTTATCTCCTGCTCTTTTTTCTCGGTGATATCTTCGAGCACTACTACCAGGTAGAGGGGGAGTTCGGTACTATTAAATACGGCAGATTTATGAACCTTTCCGATGAACTGACTGCCATCTTTCCGAATGTATCTCTTTTCGAGCGTAAAGCGTTCAATTTCTCCATGAATTAATTTTCTGTCCATCTCCCGGCCCTGATCAATATCATCCGGATGGATAAAATCGTGGAAGTCTAACTGCAATAATTCTTCTCTGCTATATCCCAATAGGTCACAAAGAGTTTTATTTATCTCCATCCAGTTTTCATCCGGTTTATGGTGGGCAATACCTACCGGGGCATTCTCTATAGTGGCTTTAAATTTTTTATTGCTATGTGTTAAGTCGTCAATAACATCACCAAGTAAATTATTGCTCACTTTTGTTAATAGAAAAATCAGCAAGCCGCTGATAGAAACAAAAAACCACCCTTTTTGCGATTGGATGGCGGTAATTGTTTCCGGGTCATCAAAGATATTTAATACCCATTGGTCTGAAAACTGGATCCACAAAAATCCAAGAACTACATACGTAACTGCAATAAGCCACGGGCTGTTTTGGATAAGGTACTTTATTTTATTCATGCTGAATAGATGATATTCTTGATTATATCAGGTTCTACATTATAAATAAATAAAATGAAATGGCAGAACATGAGAAATTAAAACATTGGCCTCTATCTGTTTATGGTAATTTAGATGTGATCAAATTACTTGTAAGTGGAGCCGAAAAGGTGAGGTTATCCAAAATGGGTATAAAAAAAGGACGCTCACCGTCAAATTAGTCATGCCACGCCCCAATGTGCTATCACCTGTCATTATCAACGATAGAACCGCCGGCCGGCGGCAAGTGTGGAATGACACCCTTTATGGATAGTCAAGGACACTACATTGTGACTGTCGTGGATTCCTCTGTGTACATTGTGGTTTAAAGAAATTCCATCACAATGCCCGGTGTGGCCAACATTCTATTTTAGGCGTCAACATAACCTCACTTCTCACTTCTGCGTTTTGCCTTCTCACCCTCTTAAACGCCATAATTACAGTTTGTGCCGGATATACTGCCACAGCGTAATGACAATTCTGTAATTCATTATATCGGCTCTGTAACTCTTACAGCCTGTGAATAGAAATAATGTCAGTGCCTGATGAGAAACGACCGTTGGCACACCACTTGCAATAGTTATAAGTGAAAACAAATAACAAAAAATTGGAGGTACCAGTTATGGCACTTATCAGATATTCAAAACCCGAGCAAGAAATTTTTGGCAAGCGATTTTCCGATATCATGGATGAATTTTTCAGTGATGCGGTAGCAAATCGTCAACAGAGTTTTGCTCCCAGTATCAACATATCCGAGAATGAGAAGCAGTTTATAATTGATGTGGAAATTCCCGGAATGGATAAAAAAGATATCGACGTGAACCTCGAGAACAGTCGATTGACTGTAAGCGGTGAGCGTTCGTTTGAGAATGAAGAGAAGGACGGAACCAAGTTCCACCGGGTTGAGCGGCATTACGGCTCATTCAGCCGATCGTTTCAGCTGCCCGACAGCGTGGATGAAAAAACCATCAACGCCACCTATAAAAATGGCGTGCTAAATATTACGCTCGACAAGAGCAAAGAGAAAGTGAAAAAGCAGATCGACATTAAGTAGATCGATTGAGCGGTAAACTATAGAGAGCAGGTTAGTTATGCCGGGGCCACATTGAGCGGTGGCTTCGGCATTATTTACGTCTGTTATACAATAATTCACACTCTCACGGTGTTAAATCACCTTTACAAGAAACTAAATTAATCCCTTCATGAATAATACAATCACAACAAGTATTACTGCTGCTTTGGTCACTGCCTCCCTGGTTTTTGGGGTTCAGTTTCTCTCGATGGATAACAGCTCATCGGACACTAACACGTCATCAGGCAGTAATTATAACATTGCCGATACAACTTCTCCCAAGAGCGTTGATGCGAGTGAGATTCAGATCAATACACTCCAGGATTTTAATAACGCAATTGTAAACATTGCCGAACGTACCAATCCCACAGTCGTTACGGTAACCACAACTCAAACGGTTCGTCAGCGGCAGCGCCATCCGTTCAGTTTTTTCTTTGATGATCCTCGGTTTGATCAAGAGCGTGAATATCAACGCAGCGGATTGGGATCGGGTGTGATTGTAGATTCGCAAGAAGGATATATCGTGACCAACAACCATGTGATTGAGAATGCCGATGAAATTCGAATTCAGCTGTATGATGGCAATGAGCTGGAAGCCGAAATTGTGGGAACCGATCCGGCCAGTGATGTGGCAGTATTGAAGGTAGATGTGAATAATTTACCCGCCATCCCTCTCGGCGACAGTGACAGAGTTCGAGTTGGAGATATGGTGCTTGCCATTGGAAGTCCGCTCACGGATCAGCTGGCGCATACCGTATCAAAAGGAATTGTAAGTGCAAGCGGCCGTTCATTTCTTGGGCTGAACCAGTTTGAGAACTATATCCAGACAGATGCAGCCATCAACCCGGGGAACTCCGGTGGGGCGCTCATCAACCTAAACGGAGAACTTGTGGGAATTAACACGGCGAT
>SKWF01000025.1 GCA_007129085.1 Balneolaceae bacterium
AGCGTTAACGTTTTGGTATTGGAGGCAGGGGTAAAAAAGCGATGGCCGTCGCGGTTGTGAAGTGTGGAATCGGCCTCGGGATCGTACAGCACAAACCCCGTAATGCTTTCGCCAAACACATCCGAATCATTAAAAAAATGATCCAGCAGTGTTAGCTCTTCTTCTGCCGGATGTTCCGTAATGCTGTCGGCCGTTTTACATGCGGAAAATCCACCAAAAATTAGTGCTGCGACAAAAATGTAAAAGCCGAATCTGTTCATGAATTGCAAACTTGGTTTGATGGTAAATTACGATAGGTAATTAAAAGCCTTTCAAGAATAACCACAAGGCGCAAGAGATGCTACAGAGATTGAAACTCTTTACAAGTTTACTTGGCAATACTGCTTTTTTTTGCCTGCCTAAAGTTAGTTATAAACTTATTTATTTAACATTTATGAATGTAATTTATAACCGACTTAACATCTCCGACCTAAACTGGAAGCGGTTCCAAACCGATATAACGACATATATTTACAATCTATGACCTGTATTTATTTTGATGATCTTATAGGATCTGTTAAACTAAGGACAACCATATTCGTGGGAAATTCTCACGCTCAAAAAAAGTTCGGTGATTCAGTAAAACGTGTATCTCTTGCACAATGATTTCTCAACCAAAAACAACCGACCATTTTTAAAATCAAATCTAAAGGAGACTTATGAAAAAACAGTTGCTACAGTTTAAGTTCGTATCGCTCCTCTCAATTTTCGTCTTCAGTTTCGCTGCACAGGCCCTTGCACAAGGTTCTCTCAGCGGTACTGTTACAGATCAGGAATCCGGTGAAACACTCATCGGTGTAAACATCCTGATTGACGAACTGAATTTGGGAGATGCGACAGATGCAGAAGGGTATTTTGAGTTCGATAATGTGCCTGCCGGTACATACGAGCTCGAAGCCCGTTATGTAGGTTATGATGCAATAAGTGAAACCATAACTATACAAGATGGACAGGAAACCGTCCTGAATTTAGAAATGTCCGTTTCAACCGCAGAACTTGATGAAGCTGTTGTAACAGCTTTTGGCGTTGAACGAGACCGACGAGCTGTTGGATATTCAGTACAGGATATCGACAGTGATAATATAACACGAGCCGGTAGTGGAGATTTATTGGGATCCATGCAGGGTCAGGTTTCCGGTGTACAAATCACCCGTGGTGGTGGTGGAGCCGGTCAGGGTTCACAAATGTTTATTCGTGGATTCACATCACTTGACCCCGGCGCTGACAACCAGCCACTCTTTGTAGTTGATGGTGTACCTATTGATAACTCTACACAGGAATCGTTTGGCCGAGCAAGAGGTATGTCAAACCGTGCAATGGATATCGATCCTAACGATATTGAGTCTGTTTCGGTACTCAAAAGTGCTCCTGCGACAGCACTATATGGAGTTCGAGCAGCAAATGGTGCAGTTATCATTACTACCAAACAAGGTGAAGCAGGCGATGTAATAGTCAACTTCTCGCACAGTATCAGTAGAGAAGACATTATCAATCAGCCGGACTACCAAGATGTATACGGCCCCGGATTTGGATTTGAATCTGCTCCCGATGGCTTTTGGCCTTCATGGGGTGCACCTTTTGAAGACACACCCGACCTGACCTATTACAACAATTGGGACAATGCAATGCGCACCGGAGTTGGTGTTGATAATTCTGTAAATATTTCCGGAGGTACCGAATCAGCAACATTCTATGCTTCGGCTTCCAATTCACAGAACCAAGGAATTATTCCAAATAACGACTGGGAAAGAACTTCTATCCGTCTTTCCGGTGAACTTTTCCAGGGACCGCTTACTGTTTCCGCCAGTGCAAACTACATTAACTCAGGTGGTAGCCGAGTGCCCTTTGTAAACTTTATGGAGCGGTTATCATACTGGAATACCAGTGCTGACGTAACCGATTGGAGACATGAAGACGGAACTATGAGATCTGACAGTCGTGACGGACGAGGTACTGGACGTAACCCGGTATACGATGCCAACATAAATACGTACAATGATGATGTAAATCGAATAATTGGTAATGTGCGTGCATCCTACCAATTTACAGACTGGTTAAGTCTTGACTATTTAGTTGGACTCGACAGATACTCTGACGAACGTACTGAAATTACCCCCGGGCCTCTTGGACTCGAAAATGAGTTTGTTTGGAGTAATGTTGGCGGGTTTAAAGAAGAAACCAGAATCAACAACCGTGAACTCACCTCAAACATTGCATTAAACGTATCCAGAGACCTTACCGATAGCTTCTCCATGGATCTTCGTGCTGGTAGCGATATTTTTGATCGCTCATCCGATATAGTACGTGCAAGAGGAGAAGGATTTGTTGTTCCCGAATTTAATCACTTGAGCAATACCACAGATATTGACATTGGTCAAACAATTACCGAACGACGGCTTGTTGGCCTATTTGGTGATCTAACCATTGACTGGCAAGATCTGGTATATGTAAATATAACAGGGCGGAACGACTGGAGTTCTACACTGCCTGTAGATAATCGATCGTTTTTCTACCCTTCTTTGAGTGTCGGTGCTGTATTTAGTGATATGTTCGAAATGCCGGACTGGATTACATATGGTAAATTACGAGCATCACTTGCTGAAGTAGGTAAAGATGCTCCTCCATATTCAACACAAGGTGTTTTCTTTTCACCGGGTAAGTTTCCAATCCAAGGACAAGCCGGGTATAGTAGAGGATCTACAATTCCATCACCGGAATTGAGGCCTGAGCGTACAACCTCCCAAGAAGTTGGTTTAGATATGAGGTTTTTAAACAACCGTGTTGGGTTTGATATTACTCTTTACCAAGCCAACAGTAAGGATATGATTATTCCTGTACCAGTTTCTAATGCAACGGGATCAGCGACCTTTATCACCAACGCCGGTGAAATTCAAAACCGTGGTATTGAGCTTACCTTAAGCGGAACTCCCGTACAGCGTGAAACCTTCCAGTGGGAAATGACCTCTAACTTTACAGTCAATAACAATGAAGTTATTTCCATCCGTGACGGAGTAGATGCCATTAATCTTGGTCAGATTTCTGCATATGTAAATAACCCGTTCCAGCAGTTGGTACCGGGACAATCATATGGAGCTATCTGGGGAACAAGCTACGAGCGATACTATGCTGATGGTGAATCACCTGCAGATGAAAACGTTCTCGAAGCAGATCGCCCAATTGTTATTGGTGACGATGGCTTCCCGGTAGTTAACAACGACAATAAGATTGTTGGAGATGCAACTCCGGATTGGACAATGAACATTGCCAATACCCTGAACTACCGAAACTGGGACTTCAACTTTAACATCGATGTTGTGTACGGTGTTGACAAGTACAACAAGCTCGATAACTGGGATTCTGCTTTCGGCCACACCGAAAAAACACTAAATCGCG
>SKWF01000143.1 GCA_007129085.1 Balneolaceae bacterium
CCCTGCTCAAGCAGCCGAATCGATATATATGTCTGATCGGATGATTCTTTGATTGCATCCATTGAATTTTTGATGAGATTCTCGATCGCCCACTGAAAAAGTTCGGCATTCATCAACACTTTGGCGTTGGTTTCGATCGATTTATGTATCTCCACTTTCTTTCCCAGCTGAGGCACTCTTCTCTCCATATACTCAATAACCTGATCGATAATCGGTTCTATATGGATCGATTTCAGCTCCGGTTTCGAGCCAATTTTATTAAATCTTTCGGCAACTTTTTTAATCCGGCTGATATCATTTTCGATCTCATAAGTGTAGCTCAGCGACTCATCATCATCTTTATTACGATCTTTCAGAAGCTGAACCCAGCCGTACATGCTCGACAACGGTGTGCCAAGCTGGTGTGCCGCCTCTTTAGCCATCCCCACCCAGAGATTCGATTTTTCAGAACGGTTAATACTTCTGTAGGTCATATATCCTACACCAATTAAAAGCGCTAAAATTCCAAACTGAAAGAATGGGAAGTAACGGAGGTACTGCACCGTTTGACTCTCGCCAAAATAGATATATTGGTTTTGGGTCTGCTCTCCATCCCCAAAGGAAATTTCAATCGGGTCGTTAAGTTCAGCATACTTATCGATCAGTTCAGGGTATACATTTTCCTCCTCGATAAACCGATAGTGGACTATAAATCCTGCTTCATCCGTAACAATGGTTGGAATGGTATGTTGCGTATCGACTACCAGATGATCGGAAACAAATTGCTGGGTGGGTTGTGTAGCTTCTACCGTTTCGATCATCCGAATTACACTATCGGGTACCTCTTCGATTCCTCGAAGAATTTGAGCGGCATTCAGCAGATTCATACTCATCTCCTGATGAACGGGATCGTTATTAAACTCCAGCGCTTTCGCCCAGAGTTCAACGCTTGATCTCTCTTGCTCCATGATCTCATCAATCAAAATACGGTTGTAGAAATAGGAACCCGCAGCTAAAAGACCCAGCATCGTGACCAGTATTACCTTAATCCAGCTGGAAGGAAGTAATGATTGCATGAAGACTTTTTATTTAATAGAGACATCGCAAATCTAAATGCCTAACAGATACTTGATTTGCAATTTTATGGGTACAACACACAAACGTTTGTAAAGCGGCACCTATTACAAATAGCACCTTCTCAATTTAGGCAGAAGCTTTCTGCTTTTCATACACAGGGGGGGCTTTCTTTTCTACCGTACCTCGAGTAATAACGCATCGTTTAACGTTCTTCATAGATGGAAGCGTAAACATAATATCCAGCATTGCATCTTCTAAAATAGACCGCAATCCTCGGGCACCTGTTTTTCGTTTTCGGGCACGTTCAACAATAGCTTCAAGTGCATCCTCTTCAAACACAAGCTCCACATCCTCCATTTTAAACAGCTTTTTATACTGCTTTGTGATGGCATTTTTCGGCTTTAGAAGTATCTCAATCATCGCCTCATCAGAAAGCTCTTCTAATCCACAAATAATAGGCACTCGACCAATCAGCTCAGGAATCAACCCAAATTTCTGTAAATCTTCAGGTTCAACCTTAGTGAAAATAGTTGGATCGTTTCTGTCATACTTCACCTGATCTTGCGCCTGAAAACCCATTGAGCTTACTGACAGACGTTTTGAGATAATCTCTTCGAGTCCGCTAAAGGCTCCACCGCAAATGAATAGAATTTCTGAAGTATCGAGCTGAATAAAACTCTGCTCAGGATGCTTTCGTCCGCCTTTGGGAGGAATATTAGCGGTTGTTCCTTCTAAAATCTTCAATAGTGCCTGCTGTACACCTTCACCGGAAACATCACGTGTTATGGATGGATTATCGCTTTTACGCGAAACTTTGTCGATCTCATCAATATAGATAATTCCGCGCCGTGCACGATCTACATCATAATCGGCAGCCTGCAGCAGATTACTTAAAATGCTCTCTACATCCTCACCTACATAGCCGGCTTCGGTCAAAACCGTAGCATCGGCAATGGTAATGGGTACATCAATAATAGAGGCGAGTGTTTTCGCTAATAGAGTTTTACCTGAACCGGTTGGCCCAATCAGCGCAATGTTACTCTTCTCGATTTTGGTATCATCCGGGTCGATGTCATTTGAGCCGGAAATACGCTTATAGTGGTTGTAAACCGCCACAGCCAACGATTTCTTCGCAAGATCCTGCCCGATAACATAATCATCCAGCCGGGCTTTAATCTCCAACGGCTTTAACATTGGACGGTACGTCTTATCCCGGCGTTTCGCCAGCGATGAGAGATCACTCTGTATAATACTTGAAGCGTCTTCAACACAGTGGTTGCAAATAAACACTTCAGGCCCGGCAACCATAGAATCTACTTCGTGGCTGGATCGCCCACAGAATGAACAATGAACAAGCTCGTTGTCTTTCTTTTTACTCATAAAATCGGGGCGTTACTTTTTCTTTTTATCTGAACCGTTCCGCTTCATTACCTGATCAACCAAACCGTATTCTACGGCTTCATCGGCAGACATCCACTTATTACGGTCCGAATCTTTTTGAACCTGCTCAGCATCTTTGCCTGAGTGGTGTGCAATAATTCCGTTCAGCTCTTTCTTGATTCGCATAATCTCCTGGGCTTCAATCTCAATATCACTTGCTTGCCCTTGAACACCACCAAGCGGCTGGTGGATCATTACACGCGCATGGGGAAGCACATTCCTCTTCCCTTTCGTCCCCGCCGTTAAAAGCACAGCACCCATAGAGGCCGCCATACCCACGCATGTTGTAGAAACATCACACCGCAAATACTGCATGGTATCGTAAATCGCCAACCCGGCCGATACTACACCACCCGGACTATTAATATAAAGGTTAATATCCTTTTCAGGGTCTTGTGATTCCAAAAACAGCAGCTGTGCAACAATATTGCTTGCAACCGCATCATTAACAGGTGTACCCAGAATAACAATCCGGTCTTTTAGCAGACGTGAATAGATATCATAGGCACGTTCGCCCCTGTTGGTGGTCTCAACCACCATTGGTACTAAATTATTCTGTACGTTACTCATATCCTGCAATGTTGGTATTTCTACAATTGGCTGTTTCACGATTCGATCACCTTATTTAGGATTCCTTCTGATTCTCTTCTTCCTTCTCTCTTTTGTTACGAAATTCTTCCTTTGAGAGTTCATTTATTGTAACAACATCGTTCAATTTATCAAAAACTTTATTTTCACGAATGCTTGTTCTCAGGTTCTCCAATTGATTTGGATTCTGAGCATAATACTGCTTCATTTGATCCACGGGAACGCCATGCTTGGCCGCTTCCACGCCGATAAACTCATCAATATCTTCCGGTTTGATTTCGATATCATCAAACTTCTCCTGCAGTTTTTCGCTGATGAACGCCCACTTCCCTTC
>SKWF01000075.1 GCA_007129085.1 Balneolaceae bacterium
GAGGAGGCTGTTAACTTTCTACTAAATGAACGCCTGCAGCCTGATGAAGCAGGATTTATTGCCGTAGATCACAATGGAAATATTGTGATGAATATGAATACGCCGGGCATGTTCCGTGGTTCTATAGATTCGAACGGAAACAAAGTTGTAAAGATTTGGCAAGATGAGTGATCAGCAGTAGTAAAGAGGTATCATGAATATTAATACCTCAAAATATTATGTAGTAAAAAAAGCCTCTCGATTTCGAGGGGCTTTTTTTATTCGAACCCAAACTGGAACTTATCGCGTAATTCCTGGACGTAAACGCCGATATCGTTACGCAGCTCAAAAAGCCTGCTGTGGAAATTGGAGTACGATTTACCGGTCAAGAATGGCTCATCCTTCATGGTGCTAAGTGTAGTCAGGCCGTCATTGGAAGCGTAGAGAGCTTTTTTTGTATAGGCGATATTTCCACCAATTACATCTTGCTCAAACCCAAACGAATAGCCGCCGGCAAGTTTTGCACTGATTTTTAGAATATTGCTGACAAAGTCGTGCACGAGACGATGTTGAAGCTGTGGAGGAATGGTTTCAGCCCATTTTAAAACATCTACAGCAAGCGCCATAGATTCTCTGTAAATCTCCAGATTTTCAATATTGCCATGGTCGGAAAACGTAAAGTCTTCACTCAGCTCTTTCCAATCTTCACCGTAATCAAAGTCATCGTCATCATCATCGCTGCTCATGAATGGCAAATCATCGTCGCTAAAGAAGAAGTCGTCGTCATCCATTTCATCATCTTCATCTTCCCAGTCATCGTCATCATCGGGGAAATACGCTTCATCCAGAAGAAGCTCCTCTTCGATGAACGCTTCTACGGCATCAAGTTCATCGATGCTTTCTTGAAGCAGGGTGATCCAGCGCGGGGTATTTCCTTTTGGATCTGAAGTGATAAATCTGCGAAGCTGTTCGCTTCGCCTTTCAATCTCGTTGAGGTGGGCTTCCCACTGGTGTTCGTCCCAGATGGGATCCCGGTTAAAACCGTCTAAGCTCATGCAAGTGATGTGCTAAATTAATAATGTTTCGCAGATATAATTTATCTACCCTTACAAAATACGACTTTTTGAGAATTGAAAACAGCCCCAAGAGGTATTACAATTTCTCCAGCGTATTAATGATAACACGGGTCATTTTAGGCTCGGCAATAGACGCAGCTTCTAAAATGTCTTCCATTTCTACAGGTTCAAGAGCATCGGGGAAGCATTCATCGGTAATGGCGGAAATTCCAAGGACTTCCATTCCCATATGTACCGCAGAAATCACCTCAGGAACGGTGCTCATTCCCACTACATCGGCTCCAAGTTGTCGAAGAAATCTATATTCCGATTTAGTCTCAAGCATGGGTCCACTCAATGCAATATATACGCCTTGATGCATCTCAATATTGTTTTCGAGAGCGACATTTTTCGCAATATCCATCAATCGCTCACTGTATGGTTCGCTCATGTCCGGAAAGCGAGGGCCGAGCTCGTCATCATTTGGGCCCATCAAGGGGTTGTCTCCGAGCATGTTTATGTGGTCGCGGATTAGCATAATATCACCGCGGGTGTGATTTGGATTCATACCACCACATGCGTTGCTAACTATAAGTGTGTCGGCTCCATTTTCTTTAAGAACGCGAACCGGAAATGCAATCTGTTGCATGGTGTAGCCTTCGTAGTAATGGAAGCGCCCCTGCATAGCTACTACTTCTTTTCCGCCAAGAGTTCCGAATAGCAGTTTTCCCGCATGGCTTTCAACAGTAGAGACCGGAAAATGTGGAATTTCATCGTAGGGTACTTCATCTTTAATGTCCATCTCCTCGGCAAGTTGACCAAGTCCGGTACCTAATATTACCATGTAATTAGGCCGAATTTCGGTTTTACTTTGGATAAAGTCTAAGGCTTCTTTCCGCTTCTTGCGGAATGTTTCTACAGAATCGTAAGGCATAAAAAAATAATTAAGGTTAGTCTAATTCGTCTAAAATATCGTCAAGATTTTCGGCGCCCGGAGGTACAGGCTGTTCTTGTTGTTCAGAAGCATTTTGTTTCTTAGATGATGGGCTATTTTCAGAATCATCCCAATCATTATCAGCCATGGGATCTTTCAGCTTCTCTTGTTTAGGTAAGGTAAATAGAGAAGCTTCATCTTTACTAAACTGCTGAAGGGATTCTTGAGCTAATTCAAGATAAGAGCGAATTCCACCAATAATTTCTTCTCGCCGATCGAGAAGTTGCAGTACGCTTTGACGTACCTGTTGGCGCTGTTGATTTGCTTCCCGGATAATGGCCTCAGATTCTAACTCCGCTTTTTCAACAATATTTTTGGCCTCCTTTTTAGCACCTACCATTTTTTGGTCGGCAGAATCTTTGGCGGTTTGTAGTGTTTCGTGCAGTGCTTGTTCAACCCGCTCGTAGTGCTCAAGCTTTTCTTCCATTTTTGCTAACTGGGCTTCAAGCTCTTTAACTTTTGTTACCATGTGTTCCCATTCGTTGGAAACAAGATTTAAAAAAGCTTGTACTTCAGCTTTATCGTACCCACGGAGGGACTTTTCAAATTCCTGCTGCTTTATCTCTAATGCTGTTAATTTCATGGCTTGATGGGGATTGAATTCAGGAAAAAGATAACGGTTATTGATCTAACATGTTACGCAGTTTATTCGATTCGGCCTGCGGGTTTTCACCACTCGTGTCGTCATCCATTTCAATACCGATGCTGTGATTCTGTTCCGTTGATGATAGACTTTTTTTTCTGCTAGATTGTTTCGGTTTATCCTCACTCACAATCGCTTCGAGATTGGTTAATCGCCGGTCTGTTTTCTCTTTAAATTCCCGCAAAGCGCTTAGGAATTCTTTGTTTTGTGAAAGGTCGCCACTCCCGCTTTTTCTTTTTATCCAGCTGTTGATTAAAACTCCGAGTGTAATGATGAATACAATTCCGGTTAGGCTGCCGAAAACAATCGCCATTTCTATAAATTGAGTCTCCATAACACTATCCATTTTCTTTTTTGGTAGCCATGTGTGCTACACGGTTTTTGTTTTCAGTTTTTTCAACTTCGTCGTCCATTTCAATTCTCTCAAGCGGATCCATATTTCTATTAGAAAATTGATCCGGTTCACTCGCGGCGATAGCTTCAAGATTTTCGATCCGCTTTTTAAGCTGTTGCGTGATCAAACGGATCTCCTCCAGTTCAGATTCATTACTGCTGGTCTGATTTTGCCACTTCAGCTTATTCTTCTGATAATCGATTATGTAACCACCAATAATGGCTACAATGGGAATTAAAACCCAAATCCATGCAGACATAACTCTTTTCTTTTTAAAATATAAATTTTGATGAAAAACGCACCCTATTTTAACGTGCTGAGTTAGGAATAGTTACGTTCACCAAAAATTGCTGTGCCTACCCGAACCATGGTAGATCCCTCTTCAATTGCCACTTCAAGATCCTTCGTCATCCCCATTGAAACGTGCTCAAGATCAACATTGCCGCCATTAAGGTGCAAATGTTCGGAGTGGAGTTTTTTAAGCAGTTGAAACTCTTCGCGAACTTGGTCAAGGTCATCCGTGTACGTTGCCATTCCCATCAAACCGCGAACATGAGTGTACTCCAAATCCTGAGCGTACGATAATATTTTCTCCAAATCTTTAGGGTCACACCCGCTTTTTTGATCCTCACGGCTGATATTTACCTGCACCAAAACATTAATGTGTCTTTTAATTCTGGAGGCTCTTTTTTCGGTTTCTTTGAGTGCCTTCTTTTTATGAATGGAATCGATCCAGTCTACCCTCTCCACCATGTACTTTATTTTATTGGTTTGAAGATTGCCTATAAAATGCCATTTAATATCTTCTTCTTCGATCTGCTCCATTTTATCCTGGAGCTCTTTTGCCCTGTTTTCACCAAAATGAATCTGTCCGGCTTCCAGGGCTGATAGGATATCTTCGTTTGGTTTAGTCTTGCTAACCGCTACAAGGGTGATCTCATCAGGATTTCGACCGCAAGCAGTGCAGGCATCTTTAATCCGTTTTTTAACAGCTTCTAAATTTTCTTTTACACTCATTGGAATAGGGAAGAGTTAAGGTTCTATTAATAGACTAAAACTGATAAAGCCTGATAACATTCCCAATAATTTAGCGAATGGCAAATTTATTGGGTAAAAACATTTTCAATGGGTGAAAATAATCGTATTTTTAAGTCTGTGAAAAAGCATATGACAAACCAGCGAAAATCCACATTACGGAAACACGCGGGCCTTGATTCCCAAGCAAAGCGAAAAGCCCATCAGCGCTTAGGAGAAAGGAGCATATCATGAACACTCAGGTCAGCCACATTACAGAGTTTATTCACCAATGGGCGCCTCCAGGGATAAAGTTAAGCTACGACAATGTTGGCCTGCTGGTTGGAGACCCAAATTCTCCGGTATCGAGAGTATTAGTTTGCCTGGATGTGACTGAAGAGATTGTAGAAGAAGCACTCGAGAAAAATTGCGAGCTCATCGTTTCTCACCATCCACTCATCTTCCAGAAAATTTCGAGTATCAATCCATCCGATGAGCAGGGACGAATCATCTATAAAATGATTCGAAATAATATAGCACTGCTCTCAGCGCACACAAATTTAGATGCCGCTCTTGATGGGGTATCGTTTGTATTGGCGAACAATCTTGGGCTGGACGACCTAGAGTTTTTGGATAAAGGCTACGATATCAGCCGAAAAATTACCCTTACCACAGCTTTTGAAGATACCGAAGCTGTACTGAAGCTTTTGAATTATTATTCAGCTGAAGAAGCCTATTTTTATCCGGTGAGTGGTAGAAAAGATGGCCAAAAATGCTTTGAGGCCACGATTGATGAGCAGAATGTGAATCAGCTACGTAACGCATTGAAAAGCGAGGGGCTGTTAAAATCAGGCATATTTAAAGTTTCAGACCTCTCTACCCCCTCTGATAATTTCGGGATGGGTGTTCTGGGATATTACCCGGATAACGGTATTGCTATGGAGGAATTTCTACACCTTGTCTGCCGGGCTCTTGATGTGCCATCTGTTCGATACTCCGGAAAATCAGAGCGTATTCGAAAAGTTGCAGTTTGCGGTGGCGCAGGAATTTCCCTGAAACAACGGGCGATGAGTGCAGGAGCAGATGCTTTTGTAACGGCAGATATCAAATACCACGATTATTTTACCGAGAAAAAGAACTTTTTACTTGTGGATGCCGGCCACTACGAAAGTGAATTCCCAATAGTGGAAGCCATTCGAAAAGAACTATCTGAAGCTTTTGAAGACTTAAGGGTTGAAGCAACTGAAAATGTTACCAACCCGATGAATATATATGTCACCGAATTTGAAAATAAATCACTCTAAAAAACGATAGAAATCCCATGCAAGAGGCACTTCAACAACTCGCTAATTTACAGTATATCGATAGCCGAATCGATGAAATTCGACAGCTCCGCGGGGATCTGCCTGAAGAAATACTCGACATTGAAACAGATATTAACCGTTACGAGGCCAAACTCAACAAGCTTGAGGAAGAGAAAGAGAGCTTAATTGGTGAAAAGAAAAAGCTCGAACTTGAAATTGAAACTTCCAAAGAGAAGAATGAGAAGTACGAAGAGCAACAGCTCTCTGTTCGGAACAACCGTGAGTATGATGCACTAACTAAGGAGATTGAAGCACAGAAACAATTTGTGGAGAATGCGATATCACGCATTGCAGAAATTGAAAAACGGCTTAAAGAGATTGAAACTGAGCTCGAAACGAATCAAGAAGGCCTTGATAAAACTCGCGAAACATATGAAGAGAAGAAAGAAAATCTGGATAAAGTAGTAGAAAGCACAGAGTCGGAAGAAAGCAAGCTTCTAAAAAAACGTGATGAACTCGAAGAAGAACTTGATGACCGGTACGTAAGAAGTTATAACAGGCTTAGAGACGGTTTAAGTAACGGTATAGCCGTTGTTGGAATGGAACGAGGTGCCGCATTGGGGATGGCTCTGCCACCGCAAACACAAGTGGAAGTTCGGCGAAAAAACAAAATAATTATCGACGAAAATAGCGGTCGAATCGTTGTAGACCCTTCATTTTTTGACGAAGCAAAAAAACAACTCGAAATCTGATAAAACAGCTACGATTTATCTGTATCTTAATTGATAGATAAGCTTCCGGGCAATCGTTCTTCGGTTTTTATAAACCGGGGGAAGGAAAGTCCGAACACCAACGAACACCGGGCTTCCTAACAGGAAGGCACTCCTTTTGGAGTGACAGCCAGTGCCACAGAAACAGACTTCCTTCGATTCGTCGGAGGTAAAGGTGAAAAGGTGGGGTAAGAGCCCACCGCTCCGTCGGCGACGCCGGAGGCTCGGCAAACCTCCCGGGGTGCAAGTTCACGCAGATTGTGTGCCGTTCGTCACTATACAATCGGGTGGAACGCTTTGATCTCTCCAGCGATGGTGAGGCCAGATAAATGATTGCCATCACGCCCATGGCGTGATACAGAATTCGGCTTACAGGAAGCTTTTTGAAATTTCAAAAGGCCGATCTAAATGATTGGCCTTTTGTTTTTGGAACAAAAAAGCGTGACTTTAGGTAAGAATGCTACATATTGGCAATAAAGAAAACCTCACAAGGTTAATTACTCGCAACAATCATAAAGTAAAGACAACTTAACTAATGAAAGTATTAAAGAGCTTAAGTATAATTTTAGTAGGGATCCTTTTTGGGGCAAGCATGGCGTTTGGCCAGGGAATGGGTCAAGGGCAACAGCAACAGCAAATGCCGGATCTTCCTACATCTGAAGATGTAAGTGATGAAGAACTGACTCAATTTGTGCAAACTATTGCAGATATTGAGCCTATTCAGATGGAAGCACAAGCTGAAATTGAAGGCGTAGTAGCTGAAGAAGAGATGGATTTCGAAAGATTCCAGCAGCTTATGATGGCAATGCAAAACCCACAAATGGCAGACGAAGTAGAAATGTCTGATGAAGAGCAGCAAAAAATCGAGAGTATTCAGCCAAAACTGACAGAGATTCAGATGGAAGCTGAAGAAGAGATTATTGCTAAAATCGAAGACAACGGACTGGATGTTGATCGTTACCAAGCAATTATGATGGGCGCTCAGCAAGATCAGCAGCTGATGCAGAGACTTCAAGCAGAACTTGAAGGCTTAGACGGATAAGTCTCTCATAAGATGAATATTAAAAGCCGCTCGGAGAGATCTGAGTGGCTTTTTTTATTATAAATTCACGCTGTAATTCCCTTTAATTTTACGCTCCAGCTCCCGTTTCACATCTTTCTCTTTGATATCATCCCGCTTATCATACTGCTTTTTACCTCGCCCTAATCCAAGCAGTACTTTCGCATAGCCGCGCTTGAAATACATTTTTAACGGCACCAATGCGTTTCCTTTTTGATTGATATGCTTATCAATTTCACGGATCTCCCTTTTTTTCAGTAAAAGCTTTCTATCTCTCCGTTCATCGTGGTTGTATCGCGAGCCGTGTTCGTACTTTTTTATGTACATGTTCTTCAGCCATATCTCCCCATCGAGAATAAATGCAAAAGCTTCGTTAAGGCTTGCTTTACCGGCACGAAGTGATTTCACTTCCGTCCCTTTTAATGCAATGCCTGCCTCGTAAGTCTCATCAACAAAAAAGTCGTGACGAGCTTTTCGATTCTCGATTTTAGGCTGACTATTGTTCTTTTTCTTCTCTTTTTTTGCGGCCAAAATTCTGGGGTTTAGTAATCCATTCCAACTTCGCGAAGTCCTTCAAGCACATCTTCATCCGGCGAACGGTCAGGGATTGTCGCGTACACTCCCATAATTTGATCGATCTGCTCTTGTGCTACGCTATTATTTGGGTTGATTCGTAAAACCTCGGTAAACTGTACAAGCGCATTGTTCATGCGGCTTCTCATTTCTGATTCATCAAACGTATTCATACTGTTCAACCCGTAATTGAGATGTGTTTTTTCCAGCAGTCGCTGAACTTCGGGGTCTTCACGATCTTCTTCTTCCAACACAGAAAGTGCCGACTCATATTCATCTTGCTCAATTAAGAGTTCAATTTGGTCGTAGAGCGACATGTTTGGGTCGAGCTCTGCAGTTTCATCGTTCGCGCAAGAAATAGTAAAAAACAGTAGAGTTGATATAATTAAAAATGAAAATATTCTTGAGTACATCTTAAATTAATTGAGTTTATTGAATAATATTTATGGGTGATGGACTGATACAAAGCACAAAAACGATCATGCTGATCCAGCCAAGGTAACGTCTTGTTGGTGATAAAGGTTCTTTATAAACAACCGGCGGGTGCTCCATTTTAACGAAGTACGCAAGGAAAAAGCACCAAAAAACCCAGATCAGAGATCCGATCTGCTCAAATCCGTCACCGGAGATTAAAAGATAACCAACTGAGCCGATTAGTGACAACGCCCAGACAGGCCCTATCCAATCGTATGAATTTTTAAATGCTTTTTTGAGCAGAAAGAAAAGCACCAAGGCCCATATAACGGTAGAGGCCATGGGATAATTGGGTAGAAATTCTATAATCTGCTGATGTAAAAATGGAATAGCCTCAATGCCTGCAAGTAGCGTTAAACCTCCAAAACAGACTCTGGCAATCATTTTATGACGCTCGTATCCCACCAGGGAGTAGAGAATATGACCTCCGTCAAGTTGGCCGATTGGCATTAAGTTGAGCGCGGTAAAAAAGAGGCCTAGCCATCCGGCAAACAAAAAGGGGTAGTGGTACATCTCGTGCATCGGCGGAACGTCATCAAAAAAGCTCGCCAAAAAAGAGTAGAGCATAGTATCGCCCAGAACAATAACACCCATCTCTTGCCCTTCGGGGATGATAGGTTCATCGGGAAATGAGCCGGTTTCATGAATGTGAGCTATAATCTCATCATGCTCCGCAAAATTCTCCATGAATGTGGGGTCCGGGAGGGTAGCGAAACCGTAAATCAATATAAATAGAGAGACGATAAAGCCGGCAATCGGTCCGGAAATTCCAACATCAAAAAGCTTTGTGGTGGTTTTAATCCTTTCACGAATACTAATAACAGCTCCCATCGTGCCGATGCCAATCGGAATGGGAATAAAGTAAGGAAGTGAAACACGGATATTATGGTAAACGGCTGCAAAATAGTGGCCAAACTCGTGAGTGGCTAAAAATGCGAGCAACAGAACCGCAAAGAGCATGCCTTGTGGCCACATTTCAAAATAGGACTCAACACCTGCGCTTTGACCAACCCACATAATCCCTACGTACGTAACCGAGATAAAGGTGAGAATAAATAGTGCTGAGTGCTTTATGATGTCTTTGGCACTTAGACGGTTCTTGGATGGTTTTGGTGCCTTTTGCACCTCAAACTCATCTTGATCCGGAATGTTACTCTGTGGAAAAGGCAATGTGTTCTGCTTCTGAATTAATTTCGTAGAATTGGCTGAGTCATACAGCGTGCTCCACCGCGTCCCCGGCAAAGTTCATGACCCTGAAACATAATTGCCAACTTTCCGGCGGTTGCCGGATCGAACTCTTTATTGGAATACTCTTCGATAAAATCAAACTGTGAGATAACCTTGTAGCCGTGCTCCTTCATGGCGTTAAAAGTACTGGTATTACGTTCGTAACCAACAATAACACCCGGCGCGAGTGCAAAAACGTTGGCGCCATCGGTCCACTGTTCGCGGAACTGTGTGGTGCGGTCTTCACCACCACAGCGAATAAATGTAAATGGATTGCCTGTTAAAGTTTCAAGGGTTCCTTTTAAACTTTGGTGCTGACGCAGCTGTATAGTACCGTTTTCTTTATATAGCTCAACCACGTTATCTGTCTGGTCTTCAATAGCCGGTGGAAAAACAATACACTCATTTTCATCCGCAAAAGTGAAAATAGTATCGAGGTGCATGGATGAGCGTTTTTTGGGAATATCAACCGCCACTACATGCTCTACTTCTCCGGCTAGGAGTTGGGTGGCGACGTTCATCAAACCGCTAAAGGATGTGCGTTCGCTCATGCCGATGAGTACGATTTTGTCGGATACCACAAGGACGTCTCCGCCTTCAACGGATTGCTGCCCGCCAATGTGAATAATATTGTCGCGAACAGAACTAAACACCGGATGATTTTTTAAAATCAACTCCATGAGCAAGGATTCCCGTGCACGGGCGCGCTTGGCAGCCTTGGAAAGGATAACCCGGTTCCCGACAACCGCTGCTAGATCTCGGGTAAAAAGGATATTCGGCGTTGGATGCAGGGAAAATGGGTGATCGGGGCCAATGGTGCCTTCAATCACAAAGCGGAGCAACTTATTTGCATCTAGATTTTTTAGCTCTTCTTCAACAACTTCCAGGTTTTCGTACGTCAATTCTCGCACCATCTGCTCCACAAAATTCTGTCGAACAGATTTATCTTGTAAAGCTTCGCGGGCAAGATCTAAAATTTCAAAAATTTCGCCATCAGCCGGCATTGCGGCCTTGAAAATTTTGAGCATATCGAGGTGCTCCTGGCGGGCATCCTCCTCAAAAATAATGTCATCAAATAGGAGTTCATTTTTCAGTTCGGGATTTACCAAGGAAACTTCTCGACCCGGCGTGTGTACAATAACTTTGCGTAAATGTCCTGTTTCTGATGGAATACTTATCTGCATAGCGGAATAAAAAAATGAGTTGAAAATATCGTTCTAATATACGCTTTATCTTTTACCAATCGTAATGTTCAATGGGCTGTAAAGTTTGTAATTTTAGGTAGCTGCAAATCGTCGTGTTTTTAAACAATTAACTCCCGTTAGGAATAAAAACCACTTCTGTTTTGTTGGCTTGATGAACGTAGAAAATAGTTTAGAGTTTTAAACCGGTTGTATGACAAGTAAAAATGAAATAGAGTCGCTGATTTACCTGCTGGACGATCCAGACCCGGAAGTTCAGGTAGGGGTAAAGAACCGTTTTCGGGAACTGGGCGAGCGAGCTGTGCCTCTGCTGGATCAGTTTAAGAGCGAGTCTATCCACGACTCAGAGCGGCAGACGATCAACGAAATTATTTACAACATTACGTACGGCTCGTTGCTGGAAGATTTTTCCGACCTGGTAGATCTTGGAATACGGGATCGGCGTCAGCTCGAAAAAGCAATTCTTCTCTTATCACGATTTGGAAATCCCACACTGCGAACGCTCGATTACAGCAAAAAGCTGGATGATATTGCCCGGCAAATAGGTAGTGATATTGCCTATACGCCATCATTGAGCGAAAAAATGCACATTCTGCTTCAGTTCGTATTTCGGGAGTTACGGTTTAAAGGTGACAGTAAAAACTATCACAACCCGGAGAATGCATTTTTAGACCGGGTTATTGATCGGCGGAAAGGACTGCCTATAATGTTGAGTTTAGTTGTTATGTTTTTGGCGCGGCGACTGAATCTGCCGTTCCACGGTGTGAATATGCCGATCCATTTTATGCTACTTTATCAAACCCACAACCAGGAAATTTTAATTGATCCGTTTGATGGCGGCACTATTGTAACGTACGATCAGTGCTACTACTTCCTGAAAAAGAATGGCGTTGAACCGAAGCCCGAACATCTGCAAAAAGCGGAAGAGACGGAGGTTTTGGCACGCTGCATTCGAAATATGATTCACAGCTACGCCAAAGCCGGTAAAGAGGAGAAGGCGAAAGATCTGCAGGAACTCTTGAGTCTTTTAGAAGTGCGAGGTTAAAATTTAATTTCAAACGCTGTTTCTTCGCCCGGGAATCGATGTGGATTCAGCTGGTTGGCCATCGCCATAAAAGATTTTGCTTCGTCTTCTTCCCCGTTGTGATTGTAAAGTTGCCCGGCCAAATAGTAGAGATCGGGGCAGCAGGGGTGAGCATCCATAAGTTTGTTAAGCAGGTCGGACGCTTCCTCCAACTCCTTATCAGCAACAGCAATTTTTAAGCGGTAGAGATCAAAAATGGGATGGCTGTCACCCGCCATTTTCAGATAGTGTTTGCAGCGGGAGTAAATATTCTTTTCGAAATAGTAGTGGACAAAAAGCACCAGCAGCGCCTGTGGCAGTTCCAGCTCATCAAGCCGATCTTCGAGCGTTCGCAACAGCTCCCTTTCGTTTGCAATTAAGAGAGTGGAAACAATGGTGATAAGTTCATTTGGGGCGAAATCTGACCGCAATATATCCGTTCGTACTTCATCGGTAAGAAATTCCTGTACAACATCAAGCCACTCTTGGGGGGGATTTGCGGGATCATACGGCGCGCCGAGACGTTCAAAACGATCACTGTAACTTCCTTGGCCGGGTATTTCGAACTCTTGTTCTTCCATCCACCGGTTCAGATATTTGGCGCGGTTTTCCCATTTTACTTGAGGAGTTAATTTAAGCCCCATCAAGCCCGTAGTAAAACCGGATGCATGCTTAACCCCGGTCTTGGTTGAAACCACAATCAGTTTTTCATCAGATGAAAGCCGGTTACAGAAATCATCCATCTCGAAATAGGCCGGTCCGTACGATTCATCAA
>SKWF01000290.1 GCA_007129085.1 Balneolaceae bacterium
AGGCAAGACTCTCCTCGTCGCAACTCCTCTGCAGTAGAAATTTATCTATTCAAAAAGTTCGGAACTCAAATACCGATCTCCACGATCGCAGGTAATGCAGACAATCACGCCTTCGGTGAGTTCTTCGGAGAGTTTAATCGCTGCCGTCAGTGCACCGCCGCTGCTCATTCCCCCCATAATTCCCTCTTCTTTGGCCATTCGGCGGGTCATATCGGTCGCCTCCTCTTCACTTACATCTATCGTCCGGTCCACGCGGTCGGCTTCAAAAATTTTCGGCAGGTATTCAGGCGACCAGCGCCGGATTCCCGGGATGGATGATCCCTCTTTCGGCTGTGTACCAACAATCTGCACGTCCGAATTTTGCACTTTCAAATAGCGCGAAACCCCCATGATCGTCCCCGTTGTTCCCATGGCCGATACAAAGTGCGTAATCTTCCCGGCCGTATCCCGCCAAATTTCGGGGCCGGTGGTTTTTTCGTGCATCTTGTAATTGTCGGGATTCGCAAATTGATTCAGCTGAAAATATCCTTCTTCATCAGCCATCTCTTGGGCAAGTTGACGCGAATACTCAATCGTTTTATCACCCGGCGTCAGGATCACTTCAGCACCATACGCCTTCATCGATTTGATCCGCTCCTCCGTAGCGCTCTCCGGCATCAACAGCTTCATTTTCAGCCCCTTTACCGATGCAATCATTGCCAAAGCAATTCCGGTATTGCCGCTTGTCGCCTCCACCAAGGTATCTCCCGGTTTGATGTCGCCCCGTTCCAGCGCACCGCTGATCATCCCAAGCGCCGCCCGATCTTTTACACTGCCGCCGGGATTTTGCCCCTCCAGCTTACAGTAAATCGTCACATCTTTATTCGTTGGGATTGATTCCAGTTTAATTAACGGCGTGTTGCCTACAAGTTCTTCGAGTTTCATTTCAGATATTTTTATTGTCGCTGCAATTTTATCGTCGCTGCAATTCATGAATTGCAGCGACGATAATTGAAAGTTTCTATTTAAACGTAATGGTATCGGTTTCGCCCTCGGTATTGGTCATTTTGGCTTGGTAGTAAATTTTGGATCCGGCCGGCACACTTTGGGTCAGCCACACATTTCCGCCGATGGTGCTGTTATCACCGATTTCCGTATCGCCGCCCAGAATGGTGGCCCCGGCGTAAATCACTACATTATCACCAATGGTAGGGTGACGCTTTTTGCTGGCGTCCTCCTTCTTTACACTCAATCCACCCAGCGTTACGCCCTGGTAGATTTTCACTCCCGAGCCGATAACGGTCGTCTCACCAATGACAATTCCGGTCCCGTGATCTATACATAGGTATTCCCCAATTTGCGCCCCGGGATGGATGTCAATGCCCGTCTGCCGATGAGCGTGCTCCGAAATAATTCTTGGTATCAAAATCACCCCGAGTTTAACTAATTCGTGGGCAATTCTGTGTGCAGCTATGGCATAAAACCCTGGGTAGGTGCGAATGACTTCCGCTTTACTTTTTGCGGCGGGATCGCCCATATACATCGCCTCAATATCGAGAAGAAGGCGAGAGTGTATTTCAGGAAGTTCATCAAAAAAACGATCCTCTAACCCTTCAAGGCCACTTTTAACGCACTCCTTATTTTGATTCAGGATGCTCCGAAATTCTTTTTTCAACTCTTCGAATTTCTCCTCGAGCTCTTTTTTATCACCAAATCGATTTGTGGCAAACTCAGGGAACAGAACACCTATCAAATCATCAAAAAAACGGATCACCAGCTCCGGCGGCGGACAGAGAGATGCATCTTTATGGGCTTTTAACAGATCGTTGTAAAATTTGTTTTTATTCGGCACGGTCATAAATTTTTCGGCTGTTAATCAGCTTGGATTGCATAAACACTGAACTAAAAGATAGCGTTTTATGAATACTTATATGGCGAATCGATCAACTCGTTTCCGGCTCGGTGATGCATGGCAAAATTAAAGCCATCCCGAACGGCATAAGAACCATGCTCACCCTCTCTGTTTACCGCAATAAACCCGGCCTGAATATCATCAATGTCATTTTCATGCTTGGAAATCAGCCGTGCAACGGCCTCTTCGCACGCTTCCTGTGGCGTACGTCCCTGGCGCATCAATTCTACAATTAGAAAACTTCCATTTATTCTGATGATCGCCTCGCCCATTCCCGTTGCCGTTGCCGCACCCACTTCATCATCTACATAAAGTCCGGAACCAATAATCGGACTGTCGCCCACCCGGCCATGCATTTTAAACGACATACCGCTTGTGGTACACGATCCGGCCAGGTTACCGGCTGCATCAACCCCAACCATACAGATCGTATCGTGGTTTTCAATGTTAATAATCGGCCGGTACTCTTCCTCCTCTTTCCATTCGTTATACCGCTCTTCAGCCTGCTCACTCAGCTTCTCTTCCTCCAGCGGCATTCCTTCAGAAATGGCAAATTGCCGTGCGCCTTCGCCAACAAGCATTACGTGCGGCGTCTTTTCCATCACTTTGCGCGCCAGCGTAATGGGATGTTTAATTTGGCGAACAAATGCCACCGATCCACACGAGCCGTCACCCTTCATAATCGATGCATCCAGTGTTACAATTCCCTCCCGATCGGGGTAGCCGTGCAGACCTACACTCATCGTTTTGCCATCGGCCTCCGTAACGCGAACGCCCTCTTCAACGGCATCCAAAATTGATCCCGAATTTTGCAGCACACTCCACGCTTTTTCGTTGGCAGCCACCCCGTGGTTCCATGTAGAAAGCAATAGCGGTTTATATTTTTCCGGGCTGATGGAGGGTGTGCGACGTTCATCACCCCGAAATAGAGTGGGTAAAACCAGTGAGGTGGATGCAAAAATTGAGTTTTTGATAAATGTGCGGCGATCAGGCATAACTGTATTGGTTAATTTTACGTTTTGAAGAATTTAACGTTCAATCTGCAAACAGATATATTTTTTAACAGATCCAACCTGTTGTTAGTGAACAATTTAATATACTTTCGGGAGAGCCCATTATGAAACGTATAGAATCAAGAACTGCAGAATTACGACTATTGAATATCGAATGACGAAGTAGAGTCACGTCGATATTTACCGTTCATCATTCTGCGGTTCAAAATTCGTTTAAATCGTTCACAGTCAGATAAAAACTACTATTCATCTCGGGCGATATAATAGGATACCCCACCTGTAATCAAAACGAGAAATCCCACCCAAGTTGACCAGTTCGCAGTGGCTGTTGTTGATTCTGCATCAGATATTATTGTGAATAGCACAAAAACGATCCCCGACAGCATTATTACGATCCCTATAAATTTCATAATCTCTCCATTGTTTTAAATTGACTTCTCTCTCTTCTCAAATCTACTACCAAAAAATTAATTGTCATAATCAGTTATCGGAT
>SKWF01000259.1 GCA_007129085.1 Balneolaceae bacterium
AAAACTATCAGTACCGATGTATGCGAAGCCTCGACTACTCACGGGAGATCCTTAAACAGGCCCGAGCTCACCCCTCTTTTACACTGATGGAGGCCGACGTGAATTCTTTCGATGAAGAAAATTCCCAAGGAGTAGTTCATACATCAGAAGGTGAGTTCCGTGCCGACTGGGTATTTCAAAGCATTTTCAAATCACCGGAATACAAGTTTCAAAAAAGCGATGTTAGCCTGAAACAACATTTTTTGGGAGTAGAAATTGAGACGAATCAGCCCATTTTTGATCCCGACCACGTCACGCTGATGGATTTTGATACCTCTCAAAAACATGGATTTACCTTTTTCTATATCCTTCCATTTGCCGAGAATAAAGCGCTGGTAGAGTATACCTTTTTTACCGAAGATGTGTTGCCGTATGAAGAATACAAATCGGGCATCACTGCATACCTGAAAGAGCGATACGGATTGGATCCGGCAGATTACTCTATCACACGGGAAGAGCAGGGAGCCATCCCGATGGAAGATCGCCACTACCCCTCATGGTACAACAGGCGGGTCTTAAACATCGGTACGGTTGGTGGAATGACAAAACCCTCCACCGGCTACACGTTTACCCGTATACACCGGCACTGTGCTGATATTGTTACAGCACTCGAAAACGGTAACACACCACCCGCTTCCAACGCATCGAGCTATCGTTTTCGGGTGTACGACATGATGCTCCTCAGCATTCTTGAGAAAGAGCCGCTTACTGCAGTAACAATTTTCCGAGAGCTGTTTAAACGGAATCGGTTTGATACCATTCTGCTGTTCCTCGAAGAAAAAACACACCCCGGGACTGAAATCGGCATTTTTTCATCCCTCCCCTACATGCCTTTTTTCAAATCCATTTACGATATGAAACACCGAATATTTACGGGTGCGTAGATAGTGTCTCTTGTCTATTTCACAGGCAATTACAAATATTGGAGATTACCACACCCACTCTCCCACTCTCCCTGCCCTCAATTCACCTGTTTCACAAACCCCTCGAACCCGCGCTCCTCAAGCTTCTGAAGATCAACCCGGGCACTATCGATATGCTCGTAATTTCCGTAGTAGATATGATACCGGGTCAAATCTAACCCATCCGAAAATTCTTGCTCAATTCTAGCTCCGTCTCCAACCTCGTCCATAAACTGTTCGGCATGGAATGAAGTAAAATACTCCGCAATCTGGATCGTGTAAAACCTTTGCTCAAGATCCTCCGGAATATTCCCTCCGTCCTCCACCAGTTTAATCTCCACCTCCGTAATCCCGCTATCCAACAATCCAATCTCCCCAGCCGCAGCCCTGGAAAGGTCGATAATTCGCTCTCCCACATATGGTCCGCGATCATTGATTCGTACCTCAACCGACTTTTCGTTCTCCGTGTTTATAACCTCCACAACCGTATCGAAGGGGAGCGTACGATGGGCGGCTGTATAATCGTCCTGGTCATAGCGTTCTCGGTTTGATGTTAGTCTTCCATGAAACCCGGGGCCGTACCAGCTTGCGACTCCGGTTTGAAGAAGATCTCCTTTTTCATATGTCGGTTTATCAGATTCAACTTCACAGGAGGTCACGACCATCACCGAACCGAAAACAGGTATAAGAATTTTTAAATAATGTTTTAGCATGCGCAGTACTTTTTTTGAAAGGTAGCAATAAGAAATTTTATTTGGGAATAGGTCATCACCAATTAAATTACAGGCAAAACTGTCACTAATCACCGACCTCGGTTCATGAGCAAACCCGGTAAATTTACGAGAAGAAGTGAGCATACTAGAAACAGCCTACTGTATGTTGGTTTGATCTTTATAGTGCTCTTCCTCCTTTTTGCCACAATTTTTGGGGTTTGGTGGTTGTTGATGCCTAAAACTATCGATATGAAATCTCAGCAGGAACTCACAAATCATCAAGAAATCGTTGCGCAACAGATTGAGGCCGATGTACGTCATCTTGCCGAGAATATTGGTGAGCGAAATATGCACACGACAGGCACGATGGATCAAACCGTCCGGTTTTTAACGGAACGTCTCCGGGGAATCGGTTATTCCCCGAAGCTGCAATCGTACACTTTGAACCGGGGAATCTATGCGGGAGAATCGGCTGAAAATATCGAAGTTGAAATTACCGGCAATAAGCATCCCGAAAAAGTGGTGGTCATCGGTGCCCATTACGACACCGTTCCCGGTTCTCCCGGGGCAAATGATAACGGATCAGGCGTGGCCGTTTTAATGGCCCTGGCTGAGGCTTTTGTGAATGCCGATCCCCCACACAAAACCGTGCGATTTCTCTTTTTCGCCAACGAAGAGCCACCATTTTTTCAAACCGAAGATATGGGCAGTTACGCTTATGCAAAGATGGCCCGCGAGCGAGGCGATGACATTGAAACAATGATCGCACTTGACGGACTCGGGTATTACAGCAGTGAGCCGAATTCACAAGCCTACCCCCTGCCGGGGCTTGGTTTTTTCTATCCGAAAGAGGCCAGCTTTATCGGGCTGGTAACGCGGCTGGGCGACCTTTCCCTGTTAAGATCGGTATCCGGAAATTTTGAGCAAAGCGGGGATTTCCCAACGGCATCGGCCGCTCTTCCGGGATTTATTCCCGGCGTCAACTGGTCGGACCACTGGTCATTCTGGCAACACGATTATCCAGGCCTGTTAATTACAGATACACTCCTGTTTAGAGATCCCCACTACCATACGCCAAACGACACGCCCGAACGGCTCGATTACGAAATGATGGCTCGGCTGACATCAGCCCTAACCGATGTTGTTGAAGAGCTTGCTCAATAACCGACTAACATTGAATCTTTAAATAAGAGAGCGAATAAAAAATTAACCTGTAACTATTTTGCTGCAAAAATTTATTACGTTTGGATGAGATAAACAGTGCAAAACACACATAAAGTATGGATAAGAAGAGAAAAATTGCCATCGGCACAGCAGCAGCCTTATTAGTGAGCTATTTCATTACTATTTTCTCGCTGGGGAGTGTCATAAATAGTCAGGTAGAGCGAGTTTCATCCGAAATTCTCGGAACAGATGTTACCGTTCGTGGCGGACATGTATCGTTGTTGGCAGGATCAGGTGGCGTTGGCTCTATAGAGATCAACAATCCACAGGGGTTTGATGGTGATTACGCCATGAAAATTACCAATATCGACAGCGACGTAGTTCTATCCTCTATTTTATCTGATCCGGTTGAGGTTAACTACATTCTTGTACATGAAATAGACGTGGAGTATCGGGTCGGGAGTTCGGGAAGCAACATTGGCAAGTTGTTGAACAGTCTGGAAAATCATACTTCTGATGATGACGCCCGCAATGTGCATATAGCCTA
>SKWF01000173.1 GCA_007129085.1 Balneolaceae bacterium
AAAATTGAGCTGCTGACAAGTGAGCTTCGAAATCCACGACCGCTAAGCCCTGTCGATTACAAACTGAAACAGGACACCGAAAAAATTCTCGAAGTTTTTAAACTGGTTCGAACCATCACCGAGATCGACAAAAATGCCTTTGGTAGCTACATCGTCAGTATGACGCACGATGTAAGTGATCTCCTTGAAGTTGCAATTCTTGCCAAAGAATCCGGCTTATGGCGCTGGGACGGCAAAACGGTTCACAGCAGCATCGATATTGTTCCACTGTTCGAAACCATCGATGACCTCGACCGCAGCCCCGGCTTGATGGAAAAAATTCTTACGGATGATCTGTACAAGCATCAGGTAAAAGCCCGAAATGGATTCCAGGAAATAATGCTGGGCTACTCCGACAGTAATAAAGATGGCGGATACTGGATGGCCAACTGGGCGCTCCAAAAAGCGCAGCTGCAGCTCGGAAAAGTGCTGCAAGACCACAAGGTAGACTTCAGGTTATTCCACGGACGGGGCGGCTCTGTAGGCCGCGGCGGTGGACGATCCAACCGCGCAATCCTGGCGCTTCCGTCAATCAGTAACAACGGCCGAATTCGATTTACCGAGCAGGGAGAAATTATCTCATTCCGCTATTCACTGCCCGACATTGCCCGCCGGCACCTCGAACAGATTGTCAACGCCGTGGCGCGAGTAACCGCCGGCGAAGGCCAGAAAGAGCTCAAAGAGGGCGACGGCACCGAAAAAATTATGGACACCATTTCCAACGGTTCGATGAACGCCTACCGGGAATTGATCGACGATGCCGAGTTCTGGAACTGGTTCAAAAAAATCACTCCTGTAGAACATATTGGAAATCTGCCGATCGCTTCGCGTCCCGTTTCACGGGGTGGAGATAACGGCCTGCAGTTCGAAAATCTTCGGGCTATTCCGTGGGTGTTTGGATGGACACAGGTTCGGTATAACGTGCCCGGTTGGTTTGGACTTGGAACCGCAACGGAACCGTTGCTCAAAGAGAACCCCCAGCATCTTGAAACCCTGAAAGAGTGGTATAAAAACTGGAGCTTTTTTGGCACCATTATCGATAATGCCCAGCGGGAAATCGCACGAACTCACAACCTCACAAGTGATATTTATGCCGGCAGAAGTGATCAGAAAAAACTTCATAATTTCATCCGCGAAGATCTTGAGAAAACACGCGACATAATTCTCAAAATCACCGAGCAGGATGAAATTCTTGATAGCCGAAAAGTTATTCAGAACTCCATCAAGTTTCGAAATGTATTTACCTACCCCCTGAATGTGATACAGGTAGAGCTTCTGAAACGATGGGAAAATGCCGAGAGTGAAGAAGAGCTGAAACAGCTTCGTCATGCGCTGTTCCTGAGTATCAATGGTGTTGCCGCGGCGATGCAGAGTACCGGGTAACTCGTACGCCGGGGCACTTTACGGGAGTAGTGGCCGCAGGTTTTACTCGACCGTCGAATCACTCGACGGTCGAGTAACGATCTCCTTTCGTTGATAGAAATTTGACCATATAAGTCCTTCTTTAAGCCCTCAAAAAATGAAAACAAATCCACGGTTAGGGTGACCGTGGTATGTTTATTTAATAATAGTAAGCTTTCTCGTTTCCATGGCGTTGCCTACGATAATTCTATAGAGGTACACTCCGCTGGCGAGTTCTCTTGCGTTATACGCTTCAACATATTCCCCTTCTCCCTGCTCGCCTTCGAAGATCTGCGCAACTCTTTGGCCGGCTGAATTGAATAACTCTAAACTTACATGTGTCGGTTCTTCAACGGCCAGAGCATATGGTATCTGCAACACATCCTCATTTGGATTTATCGGATTCGGGTAACTCTGCTCAAGCTCTACAATTTTATCTTGCTCGAGTGCGCGGCCTTCCAAGTCAATCAGTACAGGGCTTGCTTCGTTATCCCCATTATGGGTTATACGAACTTCACCGCTATGTTCGGTTGGGTTTTCCGGTCTGTACCGAACTGTGAAATCTTCGGTTCTTCCCGGGTCAATTGAATAAGACCTGCCTCCTCCAATTACTGAAAATGCATTTCCTTCTACTTCCACTCGTCCCCGTAGCGGATCTTCAGCATCTTCTCTATTTTCTATAGTAAATGTAAGCTCCCGGGTGCTGCCTACATTCGATACACCAAAATCGAGTTCATCTGTATCCACTACAATCCGCGCTTCAACACCAATCAATTCCAGGCAATCTATACCTATCGGCCAGCCCCAATCATCAAGCATGCCGCAAACAACAGGTCCCGGAGTGTGGACTGAATTTGCACGATTTATTCGCGGTCGCATTAATTCATTTTCTGTACCCGTAAAATCAGCTTCATCCACATGGGAATAACTAGATCCACCTTCCCACGGATCTGGTGCAAACAAGCGAACTGCTGTTCCAAAATTTGCCTGCGTGGCTGATTCACCCAAAAAGAATACTCCATTTCGTTGCCCGGTTGCAGCTTCATATAACGACGAAGATGGGTTCGGGTAAATTGCTTCATTGTTAACCAGCATATTTTGGTCTCCATCTTCTACGGGAAGGTCGTAAACAATTGGCCAAGGTGGTCTGTCACCGGTTTCACCAAATCCCCAGCTTGCAATCTCTTCATCTTCATCACCACTCACACTTCCAATAAATCCAATTCCGTGGCCCACCTCATGTAAAACTACCGTCACAAAATCGATGAGTCCCTGGGGAGTATTTCCATCAGTTCCAAAATACCAGTCATCAAAATCTGAATTCATGGTAACATTGATATCATGATCTGCATCTGTACCTTTTTGATCAACTCCCGTCATGGCGCTCGCCTGGGCAATGGCATACCAGGTCTCCGGTTCTCCACCGGCACTTTGGGGAACTGTAGAAATAAGCGTTGGCCCTGCAGATCCCAGGGTTAGTCCTTCAAGCTCTTCCCACGATGCATTTATTGCTATAGGAACCGGGGATTGCAGATGTGTTTCCCAAATTCTCAATGCGTGCTCAAAAGCATCTATCGCTTCAGCCGGCCAATCTCCCTCATAGTCGACGGTAAATGTAGACGTCGGAATAGCTGAGGCCGCTTTACCCGCCACATCCTCATGGCGAACGAAATGAAAAGAGCTTCTGTCCGTTGGATCAAACTCACAAATATCCTTCATATTCGGAGCGGGTCGTGTTATAACCTCATCAGACGAATCCACCTGTGCATGAACCGATGAAGAAGCGAGAAACAGAAATAGTAAAAATGGTAGCAATCGTAACAATTTTGTCATAAGTCCTGAACTTAATTAGCGGGGTTATCAACCTTGATAAAATAGTATATCAGTAAAGTAAATGGATTTTCTGCATTTTGGTACTT
>SKWF01000322.1 GCA_007129085.1 Balneolaceae bacterium
AGTACAGCATGATGAAGATCATGATGGAGTACGGAATGGACAGCAAAATGGTCGTTCTTCTCCACTCCGGGGTGCGGCTCGGATAGACAAGTTTTATCGGAACCAATACCAGGCCGGCAAATATCAGCATAATGGTATCGGTAACCCAGGGAGCAGCACTTAGGAGATAGAGGTAGAAAATTACGAAGTTCCAGTAGGATGGGAACCCGCGGAAAAAATCATCATCCGTTTTGGCCTGCTTGTGGCTGAAGCCGAAAAGACTTGTAATTAAGACAGCAGATCCCACCATAAAGTGGAGGTCAAGAAATGTATAGGCCCAGAAAACAGGTATAAATACCCAATTCAGATAATCGGTGATGTTATCCATCAACGCGCCGTCGATGGTGGGCAGATGAGTTGAAACATCAGCCTCCCGGGCAAGTGTGCCGTCTAACGAGTCAACGATAACAGCAAAGGCTAACACGAAGAGGGAGTTTTGAAGCTCTCCCTGAATGATGAGAAGAAGCGACCAAAATGCCAGCAGAACACCGATAGCTGTAAAAAGGTGGACAGATAGAGCAATTAATTTTTTATACATGATGATCGGAAAAATAGATTATTGAGATTCTACGATGATCCCCGTGAAAACAAAATTTATCATCGTGGTTTTCTGAACGGAGGCTGTCCAAAAAGGGCGTGTAAAAAGTACGTTCATCATAAAACTTGCCATGCAAAGCCTCGGCGTGGCATCTCCTGCCAATATCAACGATTGGATCCATCAGTTGGCGGAAAGTGCGTGATGACACTCTTTTTGAACAGCCCCTAGATTTAATCCCTTCGGAATTATTTGAATAGATAAACAGTGAAATTTGAGAGGGCGTACAATTAACCCTCCAAGAGCTCAAGAATCTTGGAGGGTTTTGTTTTTTACTGTTGCAACATATTTATCTCTAAAGGAAGATTTTTATCAAAGGAAATAACTTTTTCGTCCTGCTTATCCGATTTTTCTTTTTTGCGTTCCTTTAACTGCATCTTTTTCAGCATGTCTGTTACCTGTTCGATATGCTCCACACAGAGCATGATAAGTGTGCCCGGCAGTGCATTTTCCATAGCAAACATGAGTGCCTGTTTTTCATCCGGAATATATACTACGGGTGGGTTAAAACAGGAGCTTTCAATACCTCGTTTCACAATTGAGGGGGATTCTCCGGTTGTTTTTCCCCTCAAATCTGTATCCTCACGGATAATAATTTTGCAAAAAATTTCTGCGGAGATCCGGCCGATTTCAAAGTTGTCTTCTTCTCTTCGATCACCGATGCCGCATATGATGCCGGTACTGTACAGGTATGGGGAGTTATCTACAAACTCTTTGATTGCTTCCAGACCCGCGGGGTTGTGGCAATAGTCTACCAGCACATCGTAATCTTCAAATTCAAACAGGTTCATTCTGCCGGGTGTAAGCTCCGGTGAAGGCGTGAAGGTTGTCAGCGATCTTCGAATCGTATTGGGAGATACGTTTTGTGTATAAGCCACTGCAACAGCTGCCAATATATTTTCAGTCATAAACTTTGCGCGGCCGCCAAAGCTGAGCGGAATATTTTCAATATGCTCGATGGTATGTGTATCGGGCCCGTCCCAAACGGTAACCGTATTGTTGTTCAACACTACACACAACCCGCCTTCATTGCGATGTTTTCTTAACCGAGTGCTGTCGTCCTTCATGGAGAAAAGTACCTGCTTGCATTTCACATTTTTCCGCATGGCGTAAACTCTGTCATCATCGGCATTAAGTACGGCATACCCTGTGTGATGTACGCTTTCCGGTACCACCGATTTGAGATTTGCCATCTGATCGAGAGTATGGATCCCTTTTATTCCGAGATGGTCGGAAGTTACATTCGTGACCACACCAACATCACACCTGTCAAATCCCAGCCCGGCTCGCAAAATCCCACCTCTTGCACACTCAAGTACAGCGGTGTCTACGGTAGGGTCTTTCAAAATTAATTGAGCACTTTTTGGTCCCCCGCAGTCGCCTTTCATTAGAAGTTCATCATTTACATAAACTCCATCTGTTGTGGTATATCCAACCCGGCGCTTTGCCTCTTTCATGATATGGGCAATCAATCTGGTTGTGGTTGTTTTTCCATTTGTACCTGTTACGGCAATAATGGGTATCCGGCTGCTTTTGCCTTCGGGGAACAGCATATCAATCACGGGTGAAGCTACATTTCGTGGAACTCCTTTTGAGGGAGCAAGATGCATTCGAAATCCCGGAGCCGCATTCACCTCCAACACAACCCCACCTGTTTCACTGAGTGGTTTGGTTAAGGTTTCTGCCATAAAATCTATGCCACAGATATCAAGCCCTGTTATTTTACTAACTCTCTCGGCTGTTTTTACTACACTCGGATGTACGAGACCCGTAACATCTTCTGCTGTTCCTCCCTTACTCAGGTTTGCCGCATAATCTAAATAGAGTTTTTCACCACTCTTCAGTATGGTGTTTAGGGTATAGTTTTTTTGGGATAAAATGAATGTAGTCGCCGGCCCGGGCTGTATTTTTGTAAGAACACTCTCGTGACCATCACCACGCTTCGGGTCACTGTTAACCTTATTAATCAGTTGCTGAATAGATGACATGCCGTCTCCCACCACATGTGGAGGTGTACGTTTGGCGGCAGCGGCTAACTTCCCGCCGACCATAAGGAGGCGATAGTCAAAGCCGGGGATACATTTTTCAACGATAATACGATTGGAAATCGTTGTTGCAAACTTGAACGCATTTTCGGCCTGCTCCATTGTTGTGATATCTGTTGTTACACCTCGCCCCTGATTGCCGTTTGCCGGTTTAATAACAAGGGGAAAACCGAGTGAATCGATCGAATGTTTCAGTTCACTTAATGTTTCGATGGCAGCTCCTTCGGCTATCGGTACCGACATGCTCATTAAAAGGTCACGGCAGATCTCTTTGTCACAAACTGTTTCGACGCCGGTTATGCTTGTTGATGATGTGATTGTGGCGGCAATTCTTTTTTGATTGCAGCCGTACCCGAGTTGCCAGGACGAGTTGTCTTCAAGTTTGATGGTCGGTATATCACGCGAAGCAGCCTCCTTGAGAATGGATGCTGTGCTGGGGCCGGGGCTGTTTTCAAAATTCTTCATTCTAATCTCTTCAACATGCTTGTCAATATCCGTTTCGATTTCATCAATCAGATTTTGTGCTATTAAAACAGCTTTTTCTGCAGTAAGTCGCCCTGATTCCTCATCTGCACAATCGAACACCACGAAATATTCGCCCTCTGCACCTGCTCCCCGGGTTTGACCGTAACCGGCATCTATGCCGGCCAAATTTTGTAACTCAATTGCGATATGCTCGATGACGTGACCGATCCATGTCCCTTCCTTTATTCGGACAAAAAACCCTCCGGGTTCATCTTCCGAACATTGGTGTTCGTAAAGGCCGGGCATAAGCGCTGTAATACGCTCGTAAAATCCTTCAATTTTATTTGTAGGCTGATGCTCAAACCCTTCAATATCCAGATGCATAACGACAAGCCGGGGTCTTTGTACAGACCAAATATTGGGACCCGATAAAACATTAATATTCAGGATGTTCATGAGTGTTATTCTTGAGTTTTAGCTGCATAATTTGAACTGTTATTAATTTATCAACAAGCCCACCATGAAAGGTTACAGGAATCAAACTGACTTTTACATATACCTTACTATATCCCATGCCAAAAACAGCCTTCAATTTAAAACGGCACACAGTTGGCTATTTCTCAGCTTGAACTGCTAATTCAGCGGGTGAATTACTAATAAAAAGTTAGTTACCTTCGTTTTACAGAGTTGCGATCGAATCATACATATCCCATTTAAATGAATACACCAAAAGGAACGCTTATTGCCATTGGAGGTAATGAGCAAAAAAAGTTTAGAAAAACAGATGAGAGTTTTCACCCCAATTTTGGTGAGGGGTTTATTCTTCAGGATATCATAAATAACTCCGAAAAATCTAAACCACGGATTGAGGTAATCACCAGCGCCTCCGAAATACCGGAGATTGTTGGGGTGAAGTATCAAGAGACATTTTCGAGGCTGGGAGTGGATAATGTAGGCATATTAGATATCCGTGATCGCAGCCAAGCTGATCACTCTTCCACCTTGAGTCGGATCAGCAGATCGGATATCGTACTTTTTTCGGGAGGAGATCAAAGCAAAATCAGTCGGATCATAAAAGATACGTTGAGCCATGAATTGCTGTACAAACGCTATATGAACGAGAATTTTACCATAGCGGGTACCAGTGCCGGTGCTGTAGTGATGTCTGATGAGATGATTTCGGGGGGACGAAACGGCACGATTATAAGGAAAAACGATCTTAAAATGGGAGAGGGTCTTAGTTTGATTTCTGAGATTATTTTCGACAGCCATTTTATCAAAAGAAATAGGTTTGGCAGGCTTGCAGAAGCTGTGGCCATGCATCCCTATAAATTGGGAGTGGGGTTGGGCGAGGATACAGGTGTTATCATCAGGGAAGGAAATATTTTAGATATTATTGGATCGGGAATCGTTATAATTTTTGACGGCACTGACCTTATTTATAACCAATACGATAAATTGAAAAACAGAATTCCGATCTCCCTCGCCAACTTAACGGTACATATTCTCACTACGAAAGACAGCTATAATATTCGGAAAAAAGTTGCCGAAATTCACTACGATGAAAGACATCATGAACCTGAAGTCAAAGAATCTGCGTAAGTGATTCGTAGTTAATTTGATACCTCGTCTTGGAGCTTGTCTGCCGAAATTCAACTACGCAAGTATAGACACTTAACGAAGCACTGCCGTAGTTTAGCTTCGTTGAGTATACTTTTAGCACAGGCAGGCTCTGCACCAAGATGTCCTCCAAAGCTACTCCATTCTCGTCTTGGTGCTCTGCACCAAGACGCACCGTTTCTACCTATTCCTGGCGAAGCAGTGAAACCAGATAAGTCAAAAAATTCGGGCAATTGTTTGGGCTTCATTTTTCATTCCACGGTACATCCCTTTGGTATTAAAAGGCATGCAGATATTTCCTGAAGAGTCAACAGCGATTAATCCGCCTTCACCGCCCATCCTTTTCAGCTTTTTATAAATCACATCATATGCGGCCTGTTTAAGACTCTTACCGCCATACTCCATTCGGCACGAAACGTCGTAGGCAACCACTCCGCGAATAAAATACTCGCCATGCCCCGTACAGGATATAGCGCAGGTTTTGTTGTTTGCATAGGTTCCGGCTCCAATTAAAGGGCTGTCGCCCACACGGCCCCAAGCCTTATTTGTCATCCCACCGGTTGATGTTGCCGCCGCCACATTCCCTTCATTATCCACGGCAACAGCTCCAACGGTACCAAATTTTGCTCCTTCTCCGGAATGATCCAGCTTCATTCCAGCGGCCCCTTTAATTTCCTGCCACTGATCGTATCGGAGCTGAGTATAGAAGTAGGAATCCGTCTCAAGTTTGAAATTCTTATGCCGGGCATATTCTATTGCTTCCTCACCGGCGATCATAACAAAAGGTGTGTTTTGAAGTACATCATAGGCAACTAAAACGGGGTTTTTCACTCCCTGAAGTCCTGCCACGGCCCCGGCTTCAAGAGTCTCCCCATTCATAATGGCCGCATCCATCTCATGATTACCATTTGCTGTAAATACCGATCCTTTGCCTGCATTAAACAGGTCACAATCTTCCATGATACTCACTGCTTTAGATACACATTCGGTTGCCGAAGAACCGCCTGACAGCATCTCATATACTTCGTCTAAAGTGCTATTCAGTGCATTCAGATACCTTTTTTTTAATTCAGAATTATTGGTGTCAAAAGTGATTGTTCCTGAACCACCATGAATAGCTATTGCAGGTATTTTCATGACGTTTTAATTAGGCGGTTTTGTTTTAGTCAGTTTCTAAATGCGTGTGAATGTTACTAAGTAAAGCTGAAGAATCTTTGAAGCAAACAGAAAAAATTGCAGGTTTTACCGCTATCGGTTGAATGAAATTAACTTAAACAGCATAGAGATTCCCAATACCTGTTAAATCGATAACTTTAATTCGACTCTTTATAACATACATCACCTTTATTTATCACTCATTGAGTATAAACATATTCACTTCTAACCCGGTTTGTACCTCCCAATATACCTGGAAGGGTTTAAGTAATAACCAATTCATTAAACAGAGAGTTAAGATATGAGAGTACTTTTATACGTATTTGCTTTGATTATGATAATTGGATGGGTCATCGGGTTCGTAATGTATGCAATCGGAGGACTCATCCACCTACTACTTGTGGTTGCCACTGCTACTATTCTTTACAATCTGCTTGTTACCAAAACGAGTAGCGGGTAAACAATGAATCATGTGGAAATTATAAGTGCCAAGGAGCAGGTGTAAAGCTCTACCGGCATTAGATCTGCTATTATAGAATTTGTGACTGCGCTCCCGGTGGAGTGTTTTCGAGTATTTCCATTTGATAATTAAATGGCAGAATCGATATCAAGGTAGTTGAGAGATGAGAATATTAATGTTGAAATTGGATAGGAATGGCGAATAGAGAAAAGAGGGGAGATTTAAAAACATCCGTTATTGCACAGTATACACTTATCGTTATAGGGATTCTGATTACAATCGCATTTTTATACTTCATCAGAGACGCACTGTTAATCGCCTTTGCGGGAGTTATTTTTGCAGTTATTCTAAATGGTTTTGCAGCTGTTATCAGACGATACATCCCAATTTCACGCGGCTGGTCAATTGCCGCTGTTGGAGTAATCATTCTAATTATAATCACATCTTTTGGTTTTATATTTGGATCTCAAATTGTAGAAGAATTTGATCAACTCACCGAAAAACTGCCTCAACAAATAACACAACTAAGAGAAACTATCAGTGAGTGGCCACTGGGTGATGAATTGATAAATGATGAAAATGGTGAGGCCGGGGAACAGCAAGATATCGAAGATGAAGGTGAGTCAGACGAAGGTATGCCGTCTGGTGCGGGAGGCATGGCGTTCCAGGTTGGAGTGACAATAGTGGATGTTATTGCCACTTTTGGCTTGATTATAATTATTGGTATTTACTTCGTTATTGATCCGGAGACCTATAAAAAAGCAATAGCCCTACTGTTTACGAAGAAAAGAGCGAATAGGGTTAATGAAGCTCTGGAAACATCCGGAAATGCTCTGTGGAGCTGGTTAAAAGGGCAGTTTATCATCATGCTTTTTGTAGGTGTATCTGTAACTATTGGCTTGATGATTATTGGAGTGCCACTGGCCCTGGTTTTGGGCATTATTGCAGGCTTATCAGAATTCGTTCCTATTATTGGACCATGGATCGGAGCCGTTCCCGGTATCTTGCTGGCTTTCTCAGTAGATGGGCAGACAGCACTTTATACAGCTATTTTCTACGTAGTTATTCAGCAAGTTGAGAGTAATATTTTATCTCCGCTTATCCAGCAACAGATGGTTCATATTCCACCGGCTGTTGTGATTTTATCTGTTGTGGCATTTGGTCTGGTATTTGGAATTGCCGGGGTTATTCTTGCCACCCCACTTGCCGTAATTATGATGGTTTTGGTTGGGATGTTCTACGTACAGGATGTGTTGGGCAAAGAAGTAAAAATTCCGGGGCAGGATTAAGGGAGTTTGGTAAAACTTGCGTAGATCGAGCTATGATTTAATAACCTCTAAACTCTTGCCAATGAAGATTGATATACGTTGATTTCTAGCCAATATATTATTGCTAACTCCGGGAGCATTCTCCTCTCCAAATTTGCATGATTTTATTATATAGAGAGACCTGACAGGTTTTAAAATCCTGTCAGGTCTACGTATAGTAACCTCTCTCTTTACACTAGTAGACTATCTGTGAATTTCGCGGGCGTCATGTTTACGCCAGTTTTTTTCAATGTATTCAGCATCGTCTTCATTTTTAGGTTCAACACCCAACACGATATGACCATCTTTAATACCGGATTCATAAATTTTTGCACGCTCTTTGGGGATTCCCCAACCTACCAATGCACCAATAATTCCTCCGGCTACACCACCGGCACCAGCTCCTGCTAACCCTGCTGCAATAGGGCCGGCCACCACAAGTCCAAGACCCGGAATAACAATACTAGTTCCGATAGCGGCAACGGCACCCGTAATAGCTCCTATGGTGCCTCCAATGGCCGATCCGGCGCCTGAACCCTCTGCAGCTTTATTACCCAGTTCGGTCTCTTCTTTGTTCTCTGAAAAGTATTTATCATGTGTTTCTTTAGACATTACGAGGTTGATTTCATCATGCTTATATCCTCTTTCATGCATTGTATCGTAAGCCTTTTCTGTGCTTTTCCGGTCACGAAACATTCCTGTCAGCATCTCCTTTTCAGCGGTTTTACTATCTCTTGTTGGATTATTTTCATGTTTCATAATAGTCCTGTTTTAATACTTTAAGTTTGTTGTGTATTTGGAACTTTTTCTTAACTGCACGTTCCAAGTAGCAGCCAAATTGTTATAAAAGCGATAATAACACCGGAACAGCCGCCACCTAACTTCATGGCTCCGTATCCGGCAAGTACACCTTTAAAAAGGATACTTATTTGCTTTCAGTTGATTTAACAGTTTCTACATTTTCTCTGATGCGGCCTCTACGTTCACACTTTGTACCGCCACCTCAGTCAGTTTTTTATCTGCTTCTTTCTCTTCATTAAGTGTTTTCAAAAGAAGTCTCTCAGCTTCTCTTAAATTGAGTGTTTCAGCATATTCACGCAATGTTCCGTACGTGGCAATTTCATAGTGTTCAATTTTCTGGGTAGCTGCAATAATCGCGGCATCACATTTGGGGCCTTTATCGCAATCTTCCATTATTTCACCCGCCTCTGCAATCAATCCATCCATAACATTACTTTTAAATGTGGCCGGTTTTTTGTCGATTGTTTTGAAAACTTTTGCCAGACGGGTTATGTGTTCATTGGTCTGATGGAGATGATCCGTTAATGCTAAAATCAGATCATCTGATGTGGCTAATGTGATCATTTTTGGTATGATGGTTGTTAACTCCTTTTCTGTCCAAAGAATGACTTTTAACTTCTCTTCAAACAGTTCCATCAACTGTGAAGTTTGTACCCGGTTATTGGTAATTTTTACTTTGGATTTCACATGGTCATTCGATGTATTTTCTGATGTTGTTTGCATAAATCTATGTGGGTTTTAATGAGCGGTGGTATTGATCCATTGTTGTGCTCATCAGGTTTGTTGGCTTTATTTTGCTGCTCCTTACAAACCTTCGATCGAGCATCTCTTCCTTATGCGGATTGTCTTTGATCGGCATCTCTTTTATTGGTGGTCCTGTTTGTTCATTTTGGTCATCAGGATGAGGTTGACCCTTGTTCGGTTTATCACCTTTTTTCTTTTCTTCGGTGTATTGAGATGGTTTGTCCGACTTCCTTTTCTGCTTCTCTATCATTTCTTAACTCATTTATATTTTAAAAATACTTTCTTACATAAAGCTGTCTTATTGAGACGTGATTATCATTACAGATGGCCCGAATTTGTTTACATGATTTACATTTATCCGAGTAAGATCTGCCGGCTGATCTCTTTTTTATATATCTACTAATCTGTGGAGCTTGCTCCCCCTAAATCTCGGTGTAGTGGGATCAGCAGGTAGCCCATTTAATTCACGTTTTGCCATCAAACAGGGGGTATCTGATAAATGTGTAAGTCACCGGAAGAAAATGTGTAATGATGATCTTCAATACGAGCAGAGCCCTTTTCCCCGACGCTTACAGAAACCCTGAAAAACGCCGGGAATGCACCGAAGTATCGGTATCTGCGACTGTCAGGTCTGTGAATTCAACCTGACAGCACCTACCGGATCTGTCAGCGTTGAGATGGGAGTCTGTTTGATCTGTCAAATTTATAACACCTCCCTGCCTCCTTATAACATACATCCGCATTTTTTATCCCACATTGCGAGTGAACGAATTATTTGATGCCTTATCCTACAAGTAGTAGGAAGGAAACAGATCAACAAAACCCCAAACATTTATGAAATACTCAATAGGAATACTAACAACTGTCATATTTTGTGGAGCATTAATTTTGTCTGGTTGTGATAGACCATCTGATAGAATGCAGGACTCCGAAACAACGGTAACAGAAACAGATAGGACAGAAAGAACTGACCGGGATTTAGAGGATACTGTGAATGAAGTGGAAGCAGAATTCCAGGAATTCAGGGCAGAAAAATCGGACCAATTCAGAGAATTTGACCGTAAAAAGAGTGATATAAGACAGCAAATAAACAATGAGCAAGATGAAGATGTAAGAGAAGATCTTGAAAACAGGCTTGAGGAAATTGAAGAAAAGCAAAGTGAACTCAAGCGAGAGTTAGACAATTACAGAGTTACAGAAAGAGATAGCTGGGATGAATTTAGAAATAATTTCAGTGACAGAATGGATGAGCTTGGTGATTCTATAGATGACTTCTTTTCAGAATCTGGTATCACTGAATCATACACAAATTAACCTAAATCTAAATCAAGAGTCGTCATGGGAAATCTACTTTATATCGTTGCCGTAATTTTAGTAATCGCCTGGCTGGTTGGATTTATAGGCTACAGTACCGGCGGTATTATCCATATCCTTTTAGTTATAGCCGTAATTGCAGTTCTATTACAGGTAATACAAGGAAGAGGGGCAGGGACAGTAACGTAGCAAAATTAAAATCAATGAGATGAACTCAGGCCGGTTAAGTTAAGATTAAATCATTTATTGGCCTGATTCATACATCAAAAAAATCAGTAAAAAATTAAATGCAATGAAGCATTTATTAACACATCAAAAAAAGAAGGATTGAAGAATGAGAATATCATCAATTATAGTAAGTAGTGTATTAGTTGGTGCCGCAGGAGTTCTGGCAGGTACTTTGTTTGCACCCGATAAAGGGGCTAAAACAAGAAGTAAAATTGCAAAGAAAGGGGGGGAGTATAAAGATTATCTACTCGATAATTATGATGATCTTGCCGACTCCGTTTCCCATCCATTTGAATCCCTGGAAGATGAAACAAAGCGTTTGGGCAAAAAGGCCAATGCCAAAGCGAAAGAGGTAAAGGCAAAAGTTGATCAAAAATTAAACTGACAATCAATAATCAATCTCCCCTTTTTTGGGGAGGTTATCTTCCTCATAAAATTGCCGTGGGGTAAATGAAAAGCCTTTTGATACTAAACGAAATTCGGAGTTGCTTGAATCAGTTCAGCATAAAAAAAAGAGGCAGCTGATGAGTATCTGCTTCCAAATAAAACCAATTTACATTAACCCAAACCTAAGCCAATGTTTATGAAAACACTTTATACAATACTTGCTTCTGTAGTGTTGGTATGTGCAATTCAAACAACATCGTTTGCACAGTCAACTGATATTACGGAGACCTTTAAAAAACATTTCAATGAAACCGTTCAGGTTGTTCATGAAACGGAAGATGCGGATGAAAAGAGAGCGATTTTAAATCAGTCATTCAATAAAATGATCACCGCAATAGATCGTATAGAATCACGGGCATCCCTTAGCGAAGACGAGATCGCCAGCCTAAATACCTATAAGGCAGGGTTGACTGATAAACTGAGCGAGTTGAATGGATTGGATGGGTTTGATGAAATTATGGACGAGGATCTGAACGACTTCTCTAATTTTTCCCAGGATTTTATTGAACAGGCTAATCGTACCATTACTATTGGTGTCGGTACAGCCCTTTTGATTCTAATAATACTGCTACTTATATAATTCAGCCCACTTTTTGAGTTGAATTATCAAGAGGTAAGAGATGCGTCCCCTTCTTCCATCTGTCGGATTAGTTCGATGAATAGAGGAACGGGACTATCTTTATTTAAACACCTGAGTTCTAAAAAATTTTGACTTCAAAAGGTTCTCCCTTCAAGAAGGAGGGGACTTTTAATTTCGAATTGGGCAAGAATAGAACTCAATTCACTTAGTAAGTGCCAAATATATTTACTCGAGGGCTTTGCAGAACTACATATTTGTTTTCGACTTTATTCGTCGTACCTCCTTATTGCGCCTGCCTGCGGAATCCGCCGGCCGGCGAAACAGGCAGGCTCAAACTGACGTCATATTGAGCGCAGCGGAGCGAAGTCGAAATATATTCGGTATTTCAAAGCCCTCTTACTCAGGAATTATTTATAAACATGAAACATCCATGGCTGATATTACAGATTCAAGAGTGCGCAATTAAATCCATGGATACTACATGTGACATTTAAAACCCAAAATATATAGTCACATGAAATAC
>SKWF01000187.1 GCA_007129085.1 Balneolaceae bacterium
ATCGCCTGGGTCAGCATGCCGCTGCCCCCTTTGGGATGCTTCGCTCCGCTCTGATGCAGCATCGACTGCCACCCTACAAAATCTCCCGTTGCGGATTGATCCGGCAGAGGCCCCGATTGTGCAGCGAACCAGGTCAGTGCCGCCTGCATGTGTGGATTATCAAACGCATTCTTCACCACGCTGCCATAGCTGCCCAAAATCTTCTGCAGACCGTCCATCTGCTCCCCTTTTTTGAACATCGAGCCGTCACGAATCTGCCCTTTCATCATCTCCGTAACAATATTCTTCCCGGTAGGCGGAACCATAAACGACTTCAGCACCCCCTTGTTGATGCGCCCCCAGAACTCAATAAACTCCTTATAATTCCCTACATCCTCTGGGGCAACTTTCGAAATCGACTCCAGCGTTCGATCCAGGTCTTTATGAAAATGGATCACCCCCTTTCCATCCGGAACCGGGTAACTCATAATCGGGTCCATCTCGATATACTCAAGCCCGTAATCGGTCAGCCCCAGTTCTTCAATAATTCCGGTTTGATGGATCATGATATGCACCGACGAGCCCACATCCATCCGAAAACCGTGCGGATTCTGCTCTGATTGAAACATCGTTTCGGTACTTACGGCTCCCCCGATGGAATCGCGCCGCTCCAGAACGCCAACTTTCATACCCGATTTTGCAAGATAACAGCCTGTAATCAACCCGTTGTGGCCCGACCCAATAATTATTGCATCAAAATGACTCATACTACGTAGGAATTTTTAAATGGTGGATTCGTTTTAAACATTTCTTAAGTTCCCGAACATCGGAATTGGCAACTGAATTCATCCGGATCACAAAATAGCAAAGTAACAGTCATCTATATGAAATTTTTTAAGACCTTTTTAGCATCTATCCTGGGAACCATTCTGGGAATTTTATTACTGATTTTAATTCTATTCGGAGTAATCGTAAGCAGCTCCTCAGAAGCTGAACCGTACGTTCGGTCAAACACCGTTCTCACCTTTGATATCTCCGGTGATATTCCCGCAAGAGTATCCCCCGATCCGTTCGAAGAGCTCTTTAACCCCACAGCCGGGCCAAGAGTTTCCCTTCAATCACTAAAAAGAAATCTCGAAAAAGCCGCAGCGGATGATAATATCGAGGGAGTTTGGATCACCACCAACCTCGTTACGGCATCCTGGGCGAACCTCGAAACCGCATATAACTACATTCAGAAATTCCGTGAATCCGGTAAATTTGTCTACTTCAACACCGATGATATCGGGATGAACGAAAAAGCGTACTACCTCGCTTCAGCAGCAGATTCCGTTTTTACCCCGCCCGAAACCAACTTTGAGTTCGATGGTTTCGTAACCCAGTTCAGTTTCTACAGCGGATTTTTTGATAAAATTGGTCTTGAGCCGGAAATTGTTCGAGTCGGAGAATATAAATCTGCCGTGGAGCCGTTTATGAATGAAGAAGCTTCACCCGAAAGCCGTGAACAGACCCGCGAAATTCTTGACGGTGCGAACAATCAATTTGTAAATGCCATGACTGCCCGTACTGGCAAAAGTGCTGAAGAGATTAACGAGATGATGAACAGCGCCCCGGTCAATCGGCTCCAGTTTGCAAAAGACAACGGCTTGATTGATGAGTTTGCCTACCCCAACGAAATTGAGCAGCACATTAAAAACAGACTCGGCCTTGAAGAAGATGACGAACTTCAAACCATCAACTTTGCCCGTTACTCCAGGGTAACCGGCAGCAGTGCAGGCCTGGAAGATCCGGATACATCCGATAAAATTGCCGTGATCTACACATCCGGAATGATCACCCCATCCTTTGATGACTCCCCGTTTGGGCAAAGTTCCGGCATTACAGCTAAAGGGGTAAAACGACAGATCGACAGCGCCCTTGACGATGATGATGTAAAAGCGATCGTCTTTCATATAAACAGTGGCGGCGGTGCCCCAAGCACATCCGACTTGATCTGGAATATGCTGCGCGAAGCCTCCGAGAAAAAGCCTGTGATCGCCTCTATGGGCAGCGTAGCCGCATCGGGCGGATACTACATAGCTATTGGTGCCGACAGAGTGTTAGCCTCTCAGAACTCCATTACGGGCTCCATCGGGATCTTCAGCCTTCTGTTTAATACCCAGGAGCTGTACAACGATAAGCTGGGCATCCAGTTCGAGAATATGAAAACACACGAATACGCCGACCTCTACGACTTCACCCGGCCGTTTACCGATGCCGAGCGAAACATCGTGGAGCAGAATGTAGAGCGCGGATACGAGTCTTTCCTTCAGGTAGTTGCCGAATCCCGCGGTATGACGCGCGATGAAGTGCACGAACTTGCACAAGGACGTGTCTACACCGGCGAAAGAGCCGCCGAACTGGGTCTGATTGATGAAGTTGGCGATGTGGACCGCGCCATTGAAGTGGCCGCCGAAATGGCTGAAATTGAAGAGTATAACCTGGATATCTATCCCAAACGGAAAGATATTTTTGAGACGCTGTTCAGTTCTGCCAACACCCGAATTTACAACTGGACACAGAGCTTTCTGCCGGAACCGATCCGCCAGAACAGCAACGATATCCGTCACCTTATGAACCAGCCTGCAGGACAAAACTGGATGCTCCTGCCCGTTGAAATTGATGTGAACTAATGAGCATCGGCAGATTTGACATAGAGCAGCTGAGCGAAGGTTTTTTTGAGCTATTTAAGGATGGGACCTTCTCTAAAATGGATCCCAACCGGCTAAATAACCCGATGGAAGATGACTCCCTCGGCCGATACTCCTCGGCCCTGGGAATCGATCCGCTGCTGATTACCGATGGTGAAACCAATCTTGTGATTGATCCCGGCCTGGGCTGGGGCCTCGATAACCGGAGCTCTTACAAAGAGACCTCCAACATCGTAACCAACCTGAACATTTTCGGGCTTCGTCCGCAGGATATCCACTATGTTATTCTCACCCATCTCCATTACGATCATGTTGCCGGGGCATCTTACGTATCCAAGGAACACAAAACCACTGCAACTTTTCCCAACGCTCAGTATTTAATCCGTCGTGAGGAGTGGGAATTTGCCCTTACTCAGCTGCAGGATCGTACCCCGGGCGCAGGCTATCAGCTGGATGAACTTTACAGGCTTGTAGCCGATGATCGGGTGCTGTTTATTGATAACGACGTTCATCAACCCGTAAAAGGGGTATACTGCATGAAAAGCGGCGGACACACGCCCGGCCACCAGGTGGTAAAATTGCAGGATAGCGGCGAAACCGCCTACTTTTTGGGCGATTTGATACCAACCGAGCACCACCTGAACCACTACCCGATGAAGCTGA
>SKWF01000036.1 GCA_007129085.1 Balneolaceae bacterium
ATCTCGAAAGTTATTCCTGGCATCAGTTCCCGGCCAAGAAGTGCGCGTGCAAGTGCTAAATGTCCAGAACTGCTAACCGGTAAAAATTCCGTTATCCCCTGTAAAATTCCTAACAACAGTGCCTGTAATAAATCCATACCTGATAGTTTATACCCTTTACAGTGATGTGGTAATAATGCCGATTAATGTATAAAACTTTAGATCCATTTATTACACATTAAATCTGAAAATTAAAAAACAGCATCCCAAAGCCGATAGCACTACTCTATCGCATAGATTTTTTAGCCTACTATTTCGGATAGGTTAAATTTATAAAACTTTAAATTTTTCTAATCATAAATAGCCCTTAATACTTGATTATAATCATTTTAGACCCCATCATTATATAATGAAAATTTTCAACTAAAATTCATTTCAACTATTACAATTATTCAAGACATGCATAAGGTCTTAATCGTCGAAGATGATTATCTGCAATCTTATGTTCTTAAAGCCCAACTCCAAGGTATGGGTTACGAAGTTACAGGAAGCACAAATACCGGGGAAGAAGCTGTACGCCTGGCCATAGAAACAAAACCCGATATCATTTTGATGGATATAACTCTCGACGGGGATATGGATGGAATTGAAGCGGCAAAAAAAATTGAGCAGTTAATCGATACCTATCTGATTTATATTACAGGAAACACCGACGACCTGCACCGAACAAGAGCTCTTGACACAAATTACACTCACTATTTAGAGAAACCCATAAGCAAATCTATTCTAAACGGCGCACTTTCTGGGTTTCAAAAGAATGTATGACATTAGGTCTCTATGCATTCACAGGATCTGCAGCCAGGCTTAATTCTACAGTATGTCTTTTTCCGTCGTGCAGGATGGAAATTGCAGCCTCTCTGTCATCAAAACGAACCGTCTTTCCATCTACTGTTCCATATAACCGGCCGGTTTCATATCCCTCCGGATTTGCAATCGTTATTTGGTATTCGGTTCCTTTATCATCAGCCGTATAGGTTATCTTATATTCTTTCCACGTTTTCGAAATAGAAGGTTTTAGTATAATCTGGTCATCGGCAATCAGAAAGCCCAATACAGATTCAAGCATTACCCTGTACATCCATCCACAAGATCCGGTGTACCAAGTCCAGCCCCCCATCCCGTTCAGCGGTGGCTCTCCATACACATCCGCAGCTACCACATACGGTTCAACTTTATATTTTAAAGCCTCTTCTTCTGTTGTGGCGTGATTAATCGGGTTAATCATATGAATATACTTAACCGCTTTTTCTCCCATTCCCAGCTCCGCCATAGCCTTAATCACCCAAAGGGCTCCATGCGTATACTGCCCACCATTTTCGCGCACTCCCGGTATGTACCCTTTAATATATCCGGGACTTTTCTCAGTCTCATCAAACGGTGGGGATAGCAGACGAATAATTTTATCTCGTTCCGATATCAGATGTTTTTCTACTGCTTGCAGAGATTTAGCAGCTCTATCCTCCGAGGCAACACCGGAAATAACCGACCAAGCCTGCGAAATCGCGTCAATCTTACATTCATCATTTTCAATAGAACCCAGTGGGGTACCATCATCATAAAACGCCCGTAAATACCACTCACCATCCCACCCCTCGCTATTCAACTTTTTCTTCAAGGTTGATGCAACTCGTTGATACCGCTCCGCGCGTTTACCATCCCCCATTTTTGTGCAGATCTTCTGAAATTTAATCAGCGTATCATAGATAAAAAATCCCAGCCAAACGCTTTCTCCTCTTCCGCCTTGGCCAACACGGTTCATCCCATCATTCCAGTCACCGGCACCAATAAGAGGCAAGCCGTGCTCCCCAAATTGCAGAGAGATATCTATCGCTTTGCAACAGTGCTCATACAGAGATCCTTTTTCATCCGTTACGTGTGGAGTCAAGTACACTTCATGCTCATACTCTTCAAGCTTTCTGGCTTCGATATAGGCTATTTGTTCCTCAAGAATAGACGCATCCCCGGTTTTGCGGATATAATTTTCGGTTACATAGGGCAGCCACAGTCTATCATCAGTAATTTTTGACCGAATACCCCGGCCTGTTGGCGGATGCCACCAGTGCAGCACATCCCCCTCTTTGAACTGTTTTGATGCGTGCAGTAAAATCTGTTCGCGGGTAATATCGGAATCTACATAGAGTACCGACATTACATCCTGCAGCTGATCCCGAAATCCAAACGCTCCCCCGGCTTGATAATAAGCCGTGCGTCCCCACATTCTGCTCGATAAATTTTGATACATCAACCAGCCATTCAGCATTAGGTCAAGCGATCTGTCCGGTGTTGAAACCTGAATTTTAGTAAGGGTTTTTTCCCAATACTGCCTCACCTCTTCAAAGGCATTATCTACCGAACCAATCTCAGAAAACCTATTAATCATACTCTCCGCTTTTTCCATCGATGTTGCCTCGCCATCCAGAAACCAGATGGTTTTTGTTTCTCCGGCAGAAAGTTCAATATCAGCCTGCAATGCCGCACATACATCTTCACCAATTACCACCTTCTCATCCAGGGTATGGCTAGAAACCACCGCGACCGGGGAGCTAAGCGAGCGATTTCTGCCAATAAACGATTTCCTGTCAGTCGTAAACCAAGTGTTGCTTGCCACCCCTCCATCCTGGACGCTCGAAAACACAGTTCGGCCGGCAAATTCATTGTTATAAAAACTTTTGGCATAAAGCGTTTTTCCATCCTCATCAGCTTGCGAAATTACATGCCGCGAAGCTGATTTCCTGTTCACACCCAGTACCCGATCAGAATATCGAAATAGTGACAAACTCCGCTCTTTTTTACCCGTGTTACTTAGAGTAAGCTGCGATATTTTCACCGCCCCTTCCAATGGTACAAACTGCGTGAGTTCCTGGTCTAGGTTTTCGCTGCTGTATTTATACGTGGTATATCCAAAACCGTGCGTTACCACATATTTATCATTACCCGGCATGGGCCCGGGTGTGGGTGACCAAGAGTGATTGTTCTCATTATCACGGATAAAAAATGCTTCCGAATGGGGATCCTTCACAGGATCATTCGACCACGTTGTGAGTTTATTTTCCCGGCTATTTTGGCTCCAGGTATATCCCGCTCCCCGCTCTGAAGCAGTAAAACCAAAATCCTTGTTTGCTATTACATTAATCCAGGGTGCGGGCGGGAATTTCAGCCGGCCCGTCTGTTCATCCGGTTTGATGAACATCGTATATTCACGTCCGCTCTTAGAAAAACCTCCAAAACCATTGTAAAACTGCACCTCATTCTCCGGCTTATCCTTTTTAGTTATAGACTGGCCGTTGTTTGACTTTAAACTTTTAACCTCCCCGATATTTGAATACCAGGATAATGTACCTGCCTGAGGGGCAATAAGCTCCTCCGGGTATGGCAAATATTTATTCAGTACCAAATGTGCCACACTCATAATCAGAGACAGATCTTCGCTTGGTAATTTATCAGTACGCTCTAAAAACAGACCGCCATATTTATTCATTAAATCCCGTTCCGATGAAACCTCAATCTCTCTTTGAATAGCCTCATGAACCTCATCGGCATAACTTGGTGGATGTTCATTCAAAATCAATAATTCCGTTTCCAGACCTTTCATACGCCAAAATGCGTGGGCTTTCAACAGTTTTCTAAGAGATTTTAGCTGATCCGTACTGTCCATTCTAAACACCACAAGCGGAAGATCACCCGAAATTCCATACGCCCAAAGGTCGTGCTGCTTTTTACGATTTTCCCTCAATCTGTTATCATCCGCGCGATATTTTTTATCAGAATATATCAGATATGAGGCCATCTTTTGATAAAAGTGTGCCTCTTTAGAGTTCACTCCTATTTGGTTCAATTCAACCGAGCTGTACATCGATGCCAAATCAAACGCTCGCTGCACAGAGTGTTGGTTATCGAACATATCTGCCAGCTGTACAGCCTCCTCGCGTGATCCCGCATAACCAAGCCCGAACGAACAAACCATTTTCTCACCCGGTTTAATCGTCACACGTTTTCGCAGGCTAACAATAGGGTCCGACACGTTGCCAAGAGAGCCCTCTAACCGATGATTTTCATCCATCGCTGCCGGGTGACTCAACGACCTGCCGCGCCCGATAAATTTAGATCGCTCGGTTTCGAACTGCAGTGGATTCTCCAGTTTTTCAAATGAATCCGTTGCAAAAGGATGAACTAGCCACATCGGTTGTTCCTCTTCACTACGGGGTCGTCGTTTCGCAATAATTGCGTGGTGTTCCGGCAAGTAATCCGTCTGTATAAAGAGCTTCGAAAATGCAGGGTGTGAAAGGTGATCATTCAACTTATTGAGCACCACTTCTGCATAACTCGTAACTTCAAGCACCCGTTTTTTATGCGAATAGTTGGTGAGTGTAATTTTTCGAAACTCCATCGGGTAGTCCGGTGATACCGATGCCTCCGTCGTTGTTTCGATCCATTCATCAACCCGGGAGGTTATCACCTTGCCGTTGTGGAACCATGTATCATAACGGTCGGGTTTTCGTTTTACGGGTTGATGGGTCGCCGACCAAAATTCCCCGGAGTTGCAATCTTTGATATAAAAGAAGAATCCCAGAGGATCTGTGGTCGGGTCTGCATCCCAGCCGTTCATCGTAACTCCATTAAATTTTGCGCCGCCTGTTCCCGAATGAGTTATAATAGTTGAATAGTTGGGATTCGATAAAATATGCAGTCTCGGCGGTGCCGTATCCAAATTGTCAATACCTGCGTGCTCCACTACATTTTGGATAGCCTCCTGCGCACCCGGCTCCAGCTCCACTTCAATTGGGTGTGGCTCTTTAATTGGAATTCCCCTCGGTATACGCTCTTGCAGAATTAGTTCACAGCTTTTTATTCTGGCATCTGCATGGAAGTAGTCATGAATTACGCGGTTATTCAGCGTGTTTTCGATAGCCAACAATCCCATCCCGTGGTGATGGACCATATACGATTTTACCACCTTCTGCTTTTCTGATTTCTCCAATCGGGACGGCGTAAAATCTACAGCATCAAAAAAACCATAGAGACCGTACCCACCGGAATGTTCGAGCTCCTCCAAATTTCTCATCGATGCTTTGGCATCAACCATCAGCGCCATCATCGAGGCGTAAGGAGCCACCACGTGATCTTCTGCAAGACCGCGCTTTAACCCAAGGCCTGGTGCACCAAAAGTTCTGTATTGGTAATGCAGATCGATATTCAGAAAGTAGTAGGCACTTTCCGAAAATCCCCAGGGTAATTTTTGCCTCTCTCCATACTCTTTCTGCCACCTTACCACATTTCGATAGGTTTGATCCATCAACGTATCAGGATACGATTTCATGAACAGCAGCGGCATCAGATATTCAAACATGGTACCACCCCATGAGAGTAGTATTTCATTCCTATTTAAGCTCGTTAACCGTCGGCTTAAACTAAACCAGTGCTCAGCCGGCACATCCCCTTTCGATATGGCAATGTACGATGCAATTCGAGCCTCACTTGCCAACAGATCATATGTGCTTTTGTCAAGCGTCGCCTTATCCACGTTGTACCCAATACTGAAAAGGCTTCGCTTTGGCAGATAGAGAAACGAAAAGTCCATCTCTTCGATCAGCTTCTCACAGATTGAAATAATGTGCTCTTTTTGTTTCTTCCATCTGTTGAACATCAATACACATTGTGGGTTATCATCCCTGTTTAACATTTGGGAGTTAAGTTCCTCGGGAGAATACTTATGGAAGTCTACCTCATCTGAAATATTAAAACATTTCCATTCAGCAATTGCTTTTTCAACCTGTTTCAGCGGACTGTTGAGCCAAAACAGCAGGTCCTGCATTTTTTTGTCATCAATATGGCTACCCAACGGCAACAGGTTAATGGAACTTAAATTTGCCGCATCCTTTTTTAACTTCCGCATCAATACTATTCCATCTTTATCACTCTCGGCTAAATGTGCAAGCATTTTATTTGAAAATACCATCACCCGGTTGTAGCATCGGGGCGGCAGCTCATAGATCTCATTCAGCTGTTCAAAAATGGACTTTAGTGTCTCTACGGTATCGGTTATTCCCTCTCGGTAGTTCTCATTTATTTTCGCTGATGATGATTTTTTGATCCCCTCTTTAATTACAATTAGCCCGGCCGCCAGATTACCGGAATCCACGGTTGAGATATATTTGGGGTCTAATACATCCCCCAGTTTTGTTTCGTACCAGTTGTAAAAATGCCCCCTAAAACGCTCAAGTTTTTCAAGTGATACTAGCGTGTTCTCTACCCTGTCAAGCAGTTCGCTATATGTAATATAGCCACGATTATAGGCAACCTGTGTTGATACAAGGGAGAGGCCGATATTTGTGGGGGATGTTCTGTCAAACTCAGGTAGTGGAGGATCTACCTGAAAGTTATCAGGAGGCAACCATGAATGTTCTTTATTTACAAATCGCTCAAAATAGAACCATGTACGCCGTGCATACTCTCTCATTTTTTTCTCATCTGCTTCGGAATATGGTTCAAAAAAATCTTCGACAGGATGGCTGACATACCAAAGGAAAAACGGAGCTCCCGCCCAAACCACAAAAAATGGAATTACAACCCAGAACGACTGAATACTCACATAAAAAGCAGCTGTCAGTATTGCAATACCCAAATAGATAGAGAAGCTTAAGGAGCGGATGTACGCCCCTAAAGAGTTTGAACTGTTCTGCTCTGTATTAGATGCCGTTGTCCACTCCAGTAGGTTCTTTTTAGAAATCAGCAGGCGGTAGAGCGTACGAAATATCGCATCCAAATTAACTACTGCTTGGTGAGGGAGGATAATGACCACAAACAGAGATTGTAATGTATTCATCTTTAAATTTAACCGTACTTTTTCCCAGTACAGTTTCCAGCGAACGACCCTCGGCCGATTTATAATATCTGAAGAGAGCGTCACATAAATCGGGAATGCCAAAATACCAAAGGCAAAAAGTGTCCATAGCCACGGATCACCCGGCAGCCAAAACCAGCCTGCTACAAAGAAAATAGTGAGAAACAGCGGGTTTAGAGATCTCCGTATGTTATCAAACACCTTCCATTTCGAGAGTAAGTTTATAGGATTTTTCTCCTTTTCGTCCGACGTTGGAACCCGCTTAAATATCCATGAACCGATTTGCCAATCCCCCCTAACCCAACGATGGTTTCGTTTACTGTAACTGGCATACGTAGTTGGAAAATCATCAAAAAGTTCAATATCTGTAGCGAAGCCAGCCCGCAGATAAGTACTTTCAATTAAATCGTGAGAGAGTATTCGATTGTCGGGAAATCGATTGGTAAGGACCTCGTGGAAAGCCTCTACATCATAAATTCCTTTACCGGTAAATACGGCCTCTCCGGTAAGATCCTGATAAATGTCAGATACCGCAGTTGAATAGGGATCTAACCCCACATTGCCTGAAAATATTTTAGAAAACCACGTTTTTTGAGCTGAAGCCGGTGATATTGAAATCCTCGGCTGAATAATTGCGTACCCTTTTATAATCCGTTTTTTATCCGGATCAAACCAGGGCCTATTTAAAGGGTGCGCAATGGTACGGATTAAATTTACCGCGCTATCCGGCGGCATCTTGGTATCTGCATCAAGAGTAATAACATAGCGGACTCGCAACCTCGATATGGAAGGAATAAAATCGCCAAATATATGCGTGAAAAAGGTTTCCGCTTCGTGATCGCAGAGAACCTTATCAAGCTCCTCAAGCTTCCCTCGTTTGCGCTCCCAGCCCATCCAGCAATTCTCCGTCTCATTCCAGATCCGATCCCGGTGGAGTACAAAAAATTTATCGCCATAAGCTGACTTATACTTTTTATTTAACGCTGTTATCTCCTCTTTGGCTGCACGTAAAATGCCTGCATCTTTTTCCTCACTAACGCTATCCGAATCATGAAAATCTGATAAGATTGCAAACTGAAGTTTAGGATTGGGGTTAGACAGCGAACGGAGCTCGAGTTTTTCCAGCTGATTTTTTACGTCTTCAGCGGATGAAAACAGAGTGGGTACCACAACAAGGGTGCGGGAGCTATCCGGAATTCCCAGATCTTTATAATCCATTTTTGGAAGTTTCCTTGGCGGAAGTAAAAATGCAAAAAATCGGTTCACCGCTGATACAGAAAGATCTAATGCCGGAAAAAGTGCCACCAAAAGGACTGCTGTGGAAATTAGTGCAGATTCACTCACCGCATCCGTAAGCAGCCATAGAATTACCATCAGCCCAATAGTATGAAGTATAATCGACCCAATGTACCAAAACGACTGCCGTTCGAACCGCAATCTGGCTCTTTCGTAGAGCGGCATTTTGTATTCTATACTTTTCGAAAATGCTCTGTAGCCATCTCCTGTCAAATAATATCCCACGTGCCTTTTTACAGCTTCCCGATTCTGAAGATTATCTGCTGCTTCCTCACCATTTTCGACGGTGACTTCCGCTGCTTTTTTCACGGCAAGCTCTGCAACTTCCCACTCAGTATATTTACTCTGCAGGCTTAGTTTCTCAACCGCTTTTCGGTATCTATCCCGCGTTTCAAAATCCATTTTATCATAGATATTAAACGGATCACGTTTTAAAATTTTCTCAATTACAGAACACGCTTCAACAAAATCAGACCAATTGGTTTCTGCCGATTCGCGCAGAGTAATCACAGCATTTTGGATACTTACCTGCAGACGTGATTCGCGCTGTACCTCAACCTGTATGGCATCATTTATACTTATATCGTGCTTTTTGAACCGATAGCTGAACCACCTCTTTTGCTCATCGAGAAGCATTCCCGACTGCTGAAGCTGATTATAGAGCTCAATCAGTATGCGAAGCTCGGGATATTCTCTTTTTCGATTTGCCACCCAGTGCGAAATGATTGCGATAAGCTGTCCCGGTTCCTGCAGATCTCTTTCCGACAGATCCCGGATCATATTATTAACATCTCTCCATATTCTTTTCCGGGCTAATATCCGGCTGGCTTTCTCAGCCAGTTTTTGCACAAGTATTAGTCGTACCATAATGGGTATGGCCCATACTTCGCCCTGCATCAACTTCTCCCGCTCCTGGTAGCTCTCTATGTAATGTATTAGCACCTCTTCGTCCACCAGGTTATCCGTGTGGGTCAACAGTGTCATCAAAAGCTCGTACACTCGTGGTAACCCCTTATGCTCACCATCTTTCAGTGTCGGTATTTTGTTTTGAAACTCCGTGGGAAAATCTATGCCAACCTGCACAATTTGTTCCTGGATGATGTAGAAGTTATCAATCAGCCACTCTGCTGCCGGCGACAGATCCCGATTTTCCTTAGCCAACCCCGAAAGAACGGTATACGCCTCATCCAGTACTTTTTTAGATCGATCCAATATCGGTTGTATTGGGCGAATTTCTCCCGTCGGTTCGGTCGAAGAGTGCAGCTCAGATAGATTCTCTGCACTCTCTTTTAGATATTTTACATTGTACGATATTCTTGAATCTTCCATCACGCATTCTCTTTTTTATTACCCGATAGAATTTCTCTCTATTCTATAATATCCACCTTTTTGGCGGTTTTATCTATTTTTTTAATGTGTTTAGCACAACTTTTTCACCCCACAAAATCGCCACTCAATATCAATCTCTCTGTTTGTTAAAATAATCATTTGATTAGCCAACTCTTTTCTGATAAAAAATTGTCAGGCTAATCCATTATCAGATTATTAGTCACGTATAGCCCTCTTGATACCTCAACCCTGCCTTCTATAATATTTTTGCTCTATTTAATCAGAGCGCTCAGCTCTTAACTCTTGCTCCTTCTCCACAATAGAGTTGTAAAGTTGGCCATCATCCTGCATCTCCCTGCGAATTTGTATAAAGCGATCCTCGCTTAATTCTACCTGTTCAAGATATGGTTCCACACTGTTTAGATCGTGCTCAGTGCTTACGCCATCCTCTTCAGCTTTTACTCGCACAAGAGCAAATTTTTCAATTTCAGACTGAGAAACTTCGGGGGTCATATCTGCGGGATGATTTGTTTCTGCAACCATTCCTGCCCCGGCACCATCTCCCTCACCTTCCGATTCACCAAACTCTGCACTGCTTTGGCATCCAATTAATCCTAATGATAAAATTAAAGCCACCGTAAAACCAAGTCGTCTCATGAAATACACTATTTAGTTTGAACATTAATTTACACTTTGTTAACTGGTTTTTTCCGTTGATGTTTCATCTCAATTATCCAAAACCTTAACAAATCGCAATAGAGTTCTATTTTAAAATTTAGAGTGTGACATCACGTACGCCATCTCCATTGCAATTTGCCGGCACCGCTCGTCATACACGTCCGATTCCTGTGGCGTACCATCCGACTCTTTTGGATCTTTGTATGGCAACGATATCCTTTTTGATGCACCCGGAATAAACGGGCAGTTTTGATCTGCATCTGAGCAGGTCATTACCGCGGCAAAGTTTTTTTGTGGATTGGAAGAATCGTTATAGGTTTTGGAAAAGCACTCCAGTGGTTCGGCATCATCAGAAAAGTAAACATGGTAGTGTGGATTCTTCCCCTCTTTGTTTTTTACCGTAAGCCCTGCCCGCTCCACAGCCGCAACTGCTCGTGGATTAAACGCTGTTGCCTCCGTACCGCCCGAAAAGGTTTCAACTCCATCTATTTCATAATAATGCGCTAAAACCGCCGCCCAAACCTGGCTTAACGTACTTCTGCGACTGTTGTGTGTACAGATGAACGTCAATTTTGCTGATTCATTCTCTGCATGTCTCCTCTTGATGTATTCCGCGACTTCATGAAGCTTTTCACGCCGACCTTTAGGAACCGTAGATAATTCTTGTTCAACCTGTTTGATATATGTTTTTAACAAATTATACATCTGATGCTTATATAAATATTGAGATTTCGATTACCAATTAATCCTAAATCGTAGATAAACGATAGTAATATTGATTATGTCTGTTTAAACTCTATAATAGGTGATAAAAAGCCTGAATACCACCGAGTAATTTCTATCAAACTCATCAATCCTAACTAATTTTTGCACTCTTTGTTAACCCTGAATTTTGAACAAGATATTGTAAAATTCGTTCTTCCACGATCCATGGAATGCTGTAGAGTCGACTGGCATGCTCATCATTAATTTTCTTTAGCAGTGGCACCTCTTCAGCTGCTCGTTGTTTTAGCAGCGGATCACTTACATCTGCTGCCGACATACTCTGGTTGGCGATCCAGGCATAAGGCTCAATTCCAGATCGGCGCAGATCATCCTGCAGTTTCGCCGCCTCACTGATCGGCGTAGTTTCGGGCAGTGCAACAATCAACAGTTTGGAATACTCCGGATCCTGCAGATACATGTAGGGCGTTTTCAATTTATCGGCCTTCATGGTTGTGTTCCGCAGCACCTCTTTGTGGTAGCTCCCTGTAGTGTCGAGCAACAACAGAGTGTGACCGGTTGGAGCGGTATCCATCACCACAAATTTTCGTTTGGCTTGATGAATCGCCTTTGAAAAGGCGTGAAACACAGCGACCTCTTCCGTGCAGGGAGACTCCAGATCTTCCCGCATAAGTTTTACTTCCTCCTCGGTTTTACCCTGCCCTTTCTGTTTCAGCACTTTTTCGATATACGCCTTTTTCTCTTTATCCGGATTGATACGGTCCAAATCCAGGTTCTCAGGCAGTTCAATATCGCCGATATGATCCTGCAGGTGCGCCGCCGGATCTGTTGTGGTAAGATGAACGGGGTATCCACGTTGAGCCAGTTTTAAAGCAACCGCTGCCGCTACAGTCGTTTTCCCCACTCCACCTTTCCCCATGGTCATCACCAGGCCGTGATCTTTTTCAGCAATCAAATCGTCAACAAGCTGATCCAAATCCGGCAGATTGCTTTCGCGCTCTTCGGTTAAAATTGACTCACTCTTATCTTTGATTTCTGATCTGTCCAGAGGTTCAAAAACTTTTCTCAGCCGATCCAAACCCAGCAGATTATACGGCCGCAGGGGGAACACCAGCTGCTTCATTTTTTTCAGTCGCTCCGGCATATTTTCCAGGGTTCGGTCAGCCATCTCTTTCATCTTTCGTGCAAACGGATCCGACTCATCCACAGGTTCAAAATAGCCGTTGATCAACAACAACTGATGGGCAAGCCCCATCTCTTCCAGTTCCAACCCGGACCTATTCGCTTCTCTCAGCGCTGATTCATCCGGACGTGTAACCAGGTAGATCGTCGTGGCATCTTTATCTTTCA
>SKWF01000074.1 GCA_007129085.1 Balneolaceae bacterium
ACGCGGTTAAACGAAAGGTTCATGGTTTGGGCAACGGTACTTATGAGTAATGTTTTTGCCAGTCCCGGAACTCCAACCAATACACAATGTCCACGAGAAAATAACGAGATGAGGAGTTGGTCAACTACATCGTTTTGACCAACAACGTTTTTTGATATTTCATCTCGTATCTGTTGAAAAGATTCGCTGAAAAATTTAGCGGCTTGTTCGGGTGATTTTGGAATATTACTCATTCTGTACCAACTGGGGGTGTTTCTTCAGGAGGGGGCATGTCCATCATATCCTGGGTTGGGGCAGCATCGTCAGGAACATCAATTTTATACTCGATATATACCCGTTCTCTCAGTTTAGAGAGCCAATTCTCCATATGTTCCATCTGTTTTTGTTGTAAAGCAATTTCTCTGATTTGCTCATAATCATCATCAAGATTTGCCACATGTTCAGGAATGTGCCTGTCAAGTCGTACTATTCTATAGGCCTGTTTATCACTGCCTTGCATTGTATAAGGCCTGGGTTCGGAAATATCACCTTCTTCCTCGAGCAGTAGTACCGTTCGATAGAGTGAAGGTTCGAGATCATCAATCGTAAATAGCCGCTCTTGAGTCTGCGTATTTACCAAACGCCCTCCTCGAGATCTTGTTTGATCATCTTCTGAATGTCGACGAGCCAAATCTCTGAAGGGGACGTCTTTGTTAATTACGCTATCGCGCAGTGCTTCAAGTTTATTCACTGCAAAATCTTCGTCTACGCTGCCTTCGTCAACTTGGATTAGAATATGGTTCGTCTCAATATTATCTCCGGACCGCTGATTTAACCGTATAACATGGAATCCAAATTGGGTTTCAACTACCTGTGATATTTCACCTGGATCAAGTGCAGCTGCTGCGGCGGAATAATTTGCAACAAGGTCGCTTAATGGCATCATTGGAAGTAATCCACCTCGGGCAGCGTTGGCTCCATCACTATATTGTCGAGCCATCTCTTCAAAATCTTTACCGTATGTGGTAACAGAATCGCGAAGTGCTTGTGCTTTATCACGTGCTTCATTTCTGGCATCTTCCAGGGCAGGTGGAGAAATAACAATATGCGAAAGTCCTACTTGTTCGGGTATGGTAGGCAGTTGCTCTGATGGAATACTCTCAAAAAACTCTCGAACTTCAGGGCGTGTAATATCCACATTCATCATCTGTTCACGCTGAACTTCCTGGGCAATCATCTGTTCGCGAAATTGTTCGCGATATTCAGCCCTTATTTGAACAATACTTTGGCCAAATGCTTCTTCCAGAGCTTGTTCACTACCGGCTTCCTGTACCATTTGACGTATTCGCTGATCCATTTGGCGGTTGACCATATCATCAGAAACTACAATGGAATCGAGTTTGGCAGATTCAAGCATTGCGTAATTATCAATCATCGATTCAAGTGCGCTATACCAAAGATCTTCAGAAAAGCTAACATTTTGGTTCTGCATTTCAGATTGCTGCATAAATTGCGCAACCTCTTGGTCAACATCAGATTTTAGAATGATGTTATCATTTACGATGGCTACAATTCTATCGGAGACTTGCTTCTGTGCAAAAGCACTACTGAATCCGATTAAGGTAAATAATGTTGCCAGGATTAAATATCGGGTAAATTTCATTTAGTTGATTTATTCTGAGTTAGAAAAGTATTCTGTAAGTCTATTTTCTATTTCTTCGCTACTATAAGTGTCAAATTCGTTATTCGATTCAGCCTGAAGATAAAGATTACGAACGAAAGCGTTAGTTATTCTTTTAGATTTTTCCAGCTTTAACCATTCCCTTATTTGAGGAATCAGCCAGTTAAAATCCGGATGGTCACCTTCGTTACGCTGCTCGCGCAATTGAACGAAATGGTATTCCCCCCTGAAGAAGTGAACTGGAGAGATTTCTGAAATCCCAATAATATTCAGGTATCGATTTAACATTGGTATATCCGACACAGCCATTGATTGAGGCCAATACTGTGTAGATTCACGAAGCTGAAGTTCAGGGTTTGTGCTATACTGATTAACGACATCTTCCCAACTTCTGCCACTCATCAGTGCATTTTTGGCATTGTCTGCTTCAGCCCGGGTACTCGTTGTAATGTGTCGAAATCGTACATAATCTTCATCGAGTACAAATTTATCTTTGTTTGCTTGAAAATAATTTTGCGCCTCTTCACGAGTGACTTCTAATTCGTCACTATGTTCTTGTAATACATACTCTTTCAGCGCTTCTTCAAGCAGTTGATTTCGCAACCGCTCAATTCTTCGTTGAATATCCGGATTTTGATCAAGTTGCAGTCGTTCTGCTTCTCGAAGCGTAATTTGTGAGTTCAGCCACTGTTCTTTGTACCGCTGCACAGCGCTGAGGGTATCATCATGTAGCACAAAGGATGGGATATTCTCCAATGCTTCTTCAACAGTCAGTGATTTATTGCCAACTTGTGCCAGCGTTGGAGAATCATCAACCTGTTCTGATGGTGTACAAGCAAACATTACAAAAACAGCACCTACACTGACTATTGTACATTTAATAAGTGAATCAGATATCATTGGGTTGATAATAAATTTTGGATAAATCTTTGTTGGCTCATTAAGTAGATGACTTTCTAATTAACTCTGCGAGTTCATTTTTGTTGTTTATAATGTGTTAATTACATCAACATTCCGGCAATGGTTGCAGTCATTAAATTAGCAAGTGATCCGGCTAGCACTGCATAAAGTCCAAATTGTGCCAGTTCTGACTTACGGCTGGGTGCAATACCACCGATACCTCCAATTTGTATGGCAATGGAAGCAAAGTTTGCAAATCCACAAAGAGCAAAGGTAGCCATGGTTATTGTTTTATCTGTAAGAATATCATCGCTGACCATATCAGCTAATTGCAGATAGGCAACAAATTCATTTAGCACAACTTTTGTACCCAACAGCGACCCCATATTTACGGCATCCTGCCAGGGCACACCTATGGCAAATGCAATAGGGGCAAGTATCCATCCCAGGAGATTTTCAATTGTAAGTTCAGCACCACCGGGCAGGGCAGCGTTGATCCCCGTCAACTCTCCAAAATGGAAAAGAAAGTAGTTACCCATAGCCAATAGAGCAATGAAAGCCAATAACATAGCGCCAACATTTAAAGCTAATTTTAGACCTTCTCCTGCTCCACTTGCTGCTGCATCAATACCGTTTGCATCCGGGGTTTCTACGTTCATCTTAACATCACCACGAGTAGCGGGTTCAGAATCTTCCGGATAAATGATTTTAGCTATTACAAGAGCTGCGGGAGCCGCCATTA
>SKWF01000026.1 GCA_007129085.1 Balneolaceae bacterium
GGCGAGTACGATGTGGTGATCAGCGGACATACCCACGAGCCACAAATTGAAACGGTAGGCAATACATTATCCATCAACCCCGGGAGTGTAAATGGATTTGACCGAGATCCTCTTGTGGCACTATTTGATACTGAAACCCAAAAGGTTGAGTTCAAGGAGCTTTAAGTAGCGTGAAAATAAAAACGGGTACCGAGCTGATTACGCATCAACCCAATACCCGCTTAAATTTATTAAGTAATCGGCGCTGTTAGTCTTTCAGGATATTGCAAACGGCATTTGTAAAGCTCTCTGTAGTTCCATTTCCACCGATGTCTTTGGTGCAGAGCTCTTTGTGATCGAGCAGAACTGCGTAGACGGCAGATCGAATTCTTTCGGAAGCTTTTTTCTCGCCCAGGTAATCAAGCATCATCAGTGCGGAGAATAACATGGCGATTGGGTTTGCCAATCCTTTGCCTGCAATGTCGGGGGCTGATCCGTGAACAGCTTCGAACATAGCGGCATCATCGCCAATATTTGCTGCTCCTGTTACGCCAAGTCCGCCAATCAAGCCGGATGCAAGATCGGAAAGAATATCTCCAAAAAGATTTGTGGTAACAATTACATCGAATTGTTGCGGGTTGATCACCATCTGCATCGCCATGTTGTCTACAATCAGATCCTGAAATTCAATTTCGGGATAGTTTTTGGAAACCTCTTTGCCAACCTTTAAAAAGAGGCCGGTTGTAAGTTTCAGGATGTTGGCTTTGTGTACCAGCGTAACCTTTTTACGGTTATTATTTTTGGCGTATTCAAAAGCCGCGGTAATAATTTTTTTACTGGCATCTTCGGTAACTACGGCAATACTTTCGGCATGCTTCTCTTCTTTATCTACCCAGTGCTCTTTACCGATGTAGAGCCCCTGTGTGTTTTCCCGGAAGAGCACCATATCAACATTTTTGAAGTTGCTGTTTACATTGGGCACAGATTTGGCGGGACGAATATTGCTGTAGAGGTCGAATTTTTGGCGAAGGGCTACATTAATGGATCGGAATCCGGCGCCAACAGGTGTTGTCAGCGGCCCTTTTAGTGCAATGCGGTGTTTTTTGATCGCTTCAAGAGTTTCATCCGGCAGGGGATTCCCCGTTTCGTTGTAAACTCCCTCTCCGGCTCTCGCTTCAATCCAGTTGATGTCAACATTTACACTATCGATGATTGTTCTTACTGATTTTGTGATTTCAGGTCCAATTCCATCTCCGGATATCAGTACAACGTTATGCATGTAGAATCTCTTTAAGTGTTATAAAATTTATTTTTTAAAAGATAAGGAAAATGGCGGTTCAATGTGGCATAAACGGAAGATCTTCACCACGGTACAGTATTTTATGTGAATGGAGTTTTTGCCCTTTTCTATTTTTTGCTTAAATACCCAGTCTAAAATTCTACAGAAGATACCTGCACATGAAACGAGCTCGAAAAGATATACCCCGCGCATCAAATAAGGAGATATTTGGCTGGGGAATGTTTGATTTTGCCAACCAGGCGTATACGCTGTTAATCATCACCGTAATTTTCCCGGTTCTGTTCACTACAGTAATTGTTGGTGATGCACAGGATGATTACCGGCTGGGAAATCTTTTATGGAGTGTGGCGCTGGGTGTCAGCTATTTTTTAGTTGTACTTTCGGGGCCGGTGCTTGGTGCTATCATGGACTATTCGGCACTTAAAAAGAAATTTCTGTTCTGCAGTTATTTGTTAACGATTGGTAGTACGACTCTGCTCTATTTTGTTGAGCCCGGAATGGTGGTTCTTGGGGTGACACTTATAATAATCTCGAATTTTGCCTACGCTACAGGGGAAAGTTTTATCGCCGCATTTCTGCCCAGTTTGGGTCCGCCGAAAGATCTGGGTAAAATTTCCGGATTTGGATGGGCATTGGGATATGTTGGGGGGCTGTTTTCAGCCGGTTTTGTAATTGTTTTTCTTGGAGATGCCACGGCCGATAATTTTGATCGAATTCGATGGGTAGGCCCGTTTGCCGCACTCTTTTTTATGTTGGCGGCCATCCCTACGTTTTTGTGGGTTAAAGAACCGGGGAAACGTAAGGAGCTGCCGGAGGGGGAATCATTCGTATCGATGGGGTTTGCCCGGCTTGGACGTACGATTCGGGATGTGAGTAAATTTTGGGACTTAGGGATTTTCTTGATTTCCGTCTTTTTTGCAATGGCCGGTATCTACATCGTTATTTCGTTTGCATTTATTTACGGCGACCAGGTTGTCCAGTGGGATGAGGAGGTTCGGGTTCTGATGTTTGTTGTAGTTCAGATTACGGCGGCGCTGGGGGCATTCTCATTCGGGTTTTTGCAGGATAAAATTGGCGCCAAACTAACATACAATATGACCTTGGGTTTGTGGTTTTTTGCCGTACTTGGAATTTGGGCGGTAACTGATATCACTACGGCTTTTAACAATTGGTTTGGTACAGATTTGGAGGCTCAATATATGTTTCTCTATATCGGGGTGTTGGCCGGGCTTAGTTTAGGATCGAGCCAGTCGGCCAGCCGTGCACTGGTGGGAATCTTTTCGCCGGAAGAGAAGTCGGCTGAATTTTTTGGTTTCTGGGGATTATCGAACAAATTAGCAGGTGTATTTGGAATTATTGGCTTGGGCCTACTTCAGGCTGAGTTCGGATTGCAGCGCTCTGTTCTATTTTGTGCAGCACTGTTTTTGATCGCAATTGTAGTCAGTTTGTTTGTGAATCAAAAGCGTGGAGAGGCATCTGCCGACAATTTTGAAGAGTTAGATCCGTCTGAGATGTAGTGAGTTACACAAAAGATCGGAATAAGCTGCAGAGGCTTCGAATTCGATGATATATAACCGTAGAACTTGTAAGTGATTAAATATATTGCACTTAGTGATTTCTTGAGTAGGGGAGGGGCGTATCTGATTTGGGCAAAACCTTAATAGATAGAGCATTAGACGCGGTTTATTTCTAAAAAAATCAGAAAAAAAGATGCATTTAGTCCACAGAATGTTAACTTAAGCGAGTTTTAGTACAGGTCGTACGTTGATCTGGAAATCAAAATGAAGTGGTTAACCCATTTCCTATTAATAACTAATCAAATATTTGGAGATTTAAATGAGCAGAATTGAAGAAGTACAAAATCTGATGACCGAGCTTTCCGAAGACATGGAAAAGTTTTACGACAAAGGTAACAAAGCTGCGGGAACACGCGCCCGTAAGCAACTTCAAAACCTGAAGAAGTTGGCCCAGGAAATTCGTCTTGAAATTCAGGATATCAAAAACAA
>SKWF01000338.1 GCA_007129085.1 Balneolaceae bacterium
AAGTGAAGCACTACCAGGTTACGCTCAAAGTTGGGTTTACGCTGGAGGATCAGAAAGCGTAGGGGTTTGGCCCCCTCTTGTGTTCTCCCCCACGAGCGGGGGAGAATTTTATAAAAATGATGCTGAGCGAATCAAAGAGTTCCCCTTCATGTCAATTCGCCGAATGGCAATTGATGAGGATGGGGACAGGGGATGGGGCAAAGTTAATGGCTAAAAGCCAAGTATCATTCACCAAATTCGGCTTGACTCGACCGTCGAGTTATTCGACGGTCGAGTATCAAACCCGGACCTACAGATCCGTCCAAATTTTAACCGACAGGATTTGTAATTTTTCGCCTACCCATTTAAAACCAACGATCTTGCAGAAAAACAGCGAAGAAACAGTCATTCACAAAGGAGCTTGGGCGGGCGTTATCGGCGGTGCCGCGCTTTGGGGAACGGTAGGCCTCTTTATTTCTCCGTTAACCGCTATTGGTTTTTCCACCATGGATATCGCCATGCTCCGTATGGTGGGTGCCTTTTTGCTTATGCTTCCCATTCTTGCCTATTGGAAGCCCGGAATTTTCAAACTGCACAAACCCTCCGATATTCTATGGTTTTTCTTGATGGGGACTGTCAGCCTTGGGCTGTTCCAGTGGTGTTACCTCACCGCTATTGATGAACTGGGAATGTCGCTCGCCGTGGTGCTTCTCTACACCGCCCCGGCCATGGTGGTTATCATGGCACGATTTGTCTTTCATGAGCCGATCACCCGCCGAAAAGTTGTAGCTATTTTCATTATGGCAGCCGGTTGCGTATTCGTATTAGAACTGCCCTCCGGAACAGCCGGCCAAATTTCCACTACGGGACTGCTGTTTGGACTGGGAGCGGGATTCAGCTTTGCACTTTATAACGTTACCAGCAAAATTGTTCTTCAGCGATATAGCGTCGTAACCGTCACTATATACACCTTCCTGTTCGCCTCGTTTGGACTGATCCCTTTTGCCGATATCTACTCAACTCCAGAGCTTTTAGCATCCGGCAGCTCCTGGTTCTGGCTCGGGATGATCATCCTGCTCTCAACCGTGATGGCGTACGGCCTCTACCTCGGCGGGCTTCAAAAAATTGAATCAGGCCGGGCTACACTTGCCGCCGTTACCGAACTTTTAGTGGCCGTTCTTCTCGGGGTGATCATTGCCGGCGACCGGTTCAGCCTTATGATGGGGGGCGGAGTTGTGCTGGTTATTTTTGCCGTTTTGATGATCAGCCGGGGACAGCCGAAAAGAGTTCAGAAGCCGGACAGTTTCAAATGATTTTACTTATTCCCTGATTTTCACCTTTTAGATTACCCTTCATTTAGATATCCTATAGATGAATTTCAATAATCTTAACCAATCCATAAACGTATGAATCGATCACTACTGCGTTTTTCGACATTAGCATTTCTCTTTGCTCTTGTTCCCACACTTATTTTTGGACAGGTAAAAACCTTCCAGGAAGTTGTGGGTCATGAATCGGGCGAACGAATTACCAAAACTCACCAAATTGTCGACTACCTCAACTATCTCGATGAGGCATCAGACCGAATTACCACGTTTGAAATCGGTACCACCTACAATAACAAGCTCCAGATGGGAGCTATTCTCACCGCGCCGGAAAATCACGAGCGGATTGATGAAATTAAAGAGAACGGCCAGCGGCTGGATGACCCGCGCACTACGTCATCCGCTGAGGCTGAAGAGATCATCGAAAATCAGCCCGCAATTCTCTACCTGGCCGGATCCATTCACGGATTTGAGCTATCGGGAACAGAAGGAGTTTTAAAACTGCTGGAACATTTCACCACATCAGATGATCCCGAAACGTTAGAGCAGCTTCAGAACACCGTTATGGTAATCGACCCCAACGTAAACTCCGACGGGCGTGATGCATTTGCACAAACAAACCACCAGATGCTCGGCAGAACCGTACACGCCGATAATGATGACTGGTCGAACGATTTTAACGGATGGGAAGCTCGTCAATACCGAACCAGCCACTACTATTTTGACCTGAACCGCGACTGGTTTGCCCACACCCACAACGAAACTCGCAACCGCGCAGCAATTCTTCGCGAATGGAGACCGCAAGCCGGTGTGGATGCCCACGAAATGGGAGCCAACACAGAGTTTTATGTAGATCCTCCCACAGATCCGGTATCACCGCTGTTTCCCGAATATGCCAGCAAATGGTTTGAGCACTATGGAAATGCCCACGCGGATATTTTCGATGAAAACCATGTGGAGTACACAAAAGGGGAGATTTTCAACTTCTTTTATCCTGCATATTTCACGTCGTACATGACCCATCAGGGAGCCGTGGGAATGTTGTATGAACAAGGATCGAGCCGTGGATTTGGCCTTCAGCTGTCCGACGGATCGGTGCGTACTCTTGCTGATGCGGCCCATCAACAATACCTGGCTTTCCGCGCTATGGTAAAACTCTCAAGTGATCGCCGTCACGAGTTGATTTCTGATTACTATCAGCAGAACGTAAGTGCCATCGACGCCGGCACCGACGGAACGGTTCGGTATATGATTAAGCAGGAGGGAGATCCCAACCTGGTAGCCGAAGCCGTTAACCTGTTGATGCGTAGCGGTGTGGAAGTTCATCAGATGACAGCCAATGAGTCGATCGGCGGCGTAACCGATCGCGAAGGAAACAGCGTGGGGAGCCACTCGTTTGATGCGGGCACCTATGTGATTGAAGCCTCACAACCGCGGTACAGCTTCCTCAGCAACCTGCTGGAGCCTGAAGTTCCGATGCCGGAAGGATTTCTGGAAGAAGCACGAAAGCGAGTAGATCGTGGAGAAAATCCTCGGTTTTACGACATTACTGCGTGGTCGCTGCCGCTGCTCTACAACCTGCAGGGATTCAGCAGTTCTGATGACAGCAGCATCTCGGCCGAGCGCGTAACCGAGCCGGTTCAAACCGGGAGTGATACCCCACTACAGCAGGCTGAATACGCCTACCTGATTGATGGAAATCAAGCCAAAGCTTTGTCGGCCATCCCATATCTGCGCGAGCAGGATATTCGGGTTCACGTTCTTTATAAGCCGACTCAAGTCAACGAAAAACCGTACGCCTCCGGAACCGTTATTGTACGGACTGATGGAAATATTCAGGAAGTGCATGGCGCTGTTTCGGAATTGCGGGATCGGTTTGGGCTCGATGTGGATGCCGTAGACAGTGGACAGGCAGATGCCGGCTATCCGCCGCTCGGCTCGGTTGAAGGATCTCGAATTACCGAACCGA
>SKWF01000285.1 GCA_007129085.1 Balneolaceae bacterium
AGCTCATTTTCTTCTGCTATTTCTTCCGCCTCCTTATTGCTCACATCCAGCTGGGTCCACACCAAGGGCTTTTGACCGGTTTTATCGCTCCATTCCGCAATCTCTTGCAACATTTCATGCGTGAACTCCTTATTCCTGAAAATATCTATCACACCAATTTCTACACTATCGGGGATATCTAAAATTGAGTTATACACTTTCTCCCCCAAAACCTCTTTTTCATTGGGGTTGATGGGAATAATGCCATACCCCTGCTGTTGAAGGTACTGCGCAATGTGGAAACTGGTTCGATATGGATTACTTGATGAGCCAATGACTGCAATAGTCTTAGAATTTTCTAAAATAGCGGTTATCTGATCGTTTGATGGAGTTTTGAATGTATTCAATTCTATATTCTCTTTAAAAAAGGTTATCTTTCGGTCAACAATATTTTGAATATAAAACAAAGGAACATTTTGTCTAAAGTAAAAGACGGAGATACCGTCAAAGTACACTACACAGGAACATTAAAAGATGGATCAGTTTTTGACACATCTGCAGAGCGTGAGCCTCTTGAGTTTAAATTGGGCGAAGGCCAGCTGATTCCGGGATTTGAAAAGGCTGTAATTGGCCTTGCTGAGGGAGAAAAAACAAATGTTGATATCCCCAGTGATGAAGCATACGGAGAACCACGGGAAGACCTGCTGATTAACGTACCGAAAGATCAGCTCCCAGACGATGTAGAACCGGAAGTTGGAATGCAGCTGCAGGTAAATCAGCCTGATGGTAATGCCGTTCCCGTACGTATTACGGAAGTAGGCGACGAAGAACTTACACTGGATGCAAACCATCCATTGGCCGGAAAAGACCTCTCTTTTGAAATTGAGCTGGTTGAAAAAGCCGGATAAGAACTCGTTTCTGCATTTATTGCAGAAAACTGATTCTTAAATAACGCTATGTTCCCGGACGAGGTCAGCAATTGACTTCTCCGGGATTTTTTATTTCAGGCACCTACTACACCTTACCTCCATCAACCCTAAGATTTTTATTCCACATAATGGCTGATTTTTCAAAGAAAAGTACTGTAAGCATCACCTGTCCGCTCGGCCTCCCTCCCTATCTAACCGACGAAGTTAAAGAGCTGGGATTTCAACCTACATCCACCCGTGATACCGGGCTTGAAATTGAAGCAAATCTGCGCGACTGCATGACGCTAAATTACTGGCTTCGAACCGCACATCGTGTACACTACTTGATTGATGAGAAGCCTATAAACGGACCTGAACAGCTTCAAGAGTGGCTGCAGGAGCTCCCGTGGGAGGATTATATTCCGGAGGATGGATATTTCTCCGTCACCTCCCGGATTGATCACCGAACCATTGAAAACGATCAGTATGCGAATGTACTGTGCAAAGATGCGGTAGCCGATCGGATGCGTGATAAACTTGGATCTCGACCTGATAGTGGGTCAGACCTCGACAAAACGGTGCTCTTTCTATTCTGGAACAAAGATATCGCGCGAATTTTTATCGATACCTCCGGGGAGTCACTTTCGCGACGGAATTACCGGTCTGAAAATGTTTCTGCCCCGATGCAGGAGACACTCGCTGCAGGCATTATAGCGGCCACAAAATGGGAACCGGGGCAGCACTTCATCAACCCGATGGCGGGTGGAGCTACATTGGCGATTGAGGCGGCACTAAAGGCAACCAACCGGGCGCCCGCCTCACTTCGTCACAATTTCGGATTTATGCATATCAATGGGTTTGATAAGCAGGAGTACCAGCATATGCGTGATAAGGCAAAAGCGGCATCAAAACCGCTGAAGGAAGTAGAAGGTAAAATTATCGCCACAGATATCGATCCGGCTGCAACCATTGCCGGAAGCCGTAATGCAAAAACTGCCGGTGTAGATCAACTGATTGAGTTCAATACCTGCCCGCTAGAAGAGACAGAGGTTCCCGATGGCGATGGCGTCATCGTCGTGAATCCCCCATACGGCCTGCGTCTTGACCCGGGTGAGGATTTACGGCCACTCTACAGAAGCATCGGTGATTTTATGAAAGATAAAGGTGCCGGTAAATGGGGATATGTATTTACGGGAAATAACGCCCTTGGTAAAAAAGTGGGTTTGCGAACATCAAGCAAAACGCAGTTTTTTAATACAACCGTTGAGTGCAGATTATTGGAGTATGAGCTCTATTCAGGAAGTAAATAGAGATTTAATTAAAAAGTCGTTTAATTTATTAACTCTTTGAGTCGAATAAATGGATAAATGTCCCCTCCCTTCGAAGGGGATATCGAGGAGCGAGTAGGAGAATGACCCTTTACGTCTTATACTGCCAAAAAATTGATCAACGGATAACTTCAAAACCTATTTAAAAGCCATGGAAAAATTCACTGCCCTACTCTTTTCAATCTTACTAACCACTTCACTTAACCTGAATGCGCAGTCCACCGTGCAGGTAAATACCACCGGTGAGGAGCAGGTACATAGTGTCAGCACTCCCGGATACGGCCATTTTGAAATCACACTAGATGGCGACTATTTGTTGGTAGAAGGTCAATTTTCTGATTTACGTGGCACATACAGTTCTGCTCAAATTTTTCACGGAAGTAGTGGTGAAGATGGGAATCAACTTTTTCAATTGACTGTAGATTTAGATGAAGATTATCTAGCCGGTGAGGTTCATGCAGATGAGAACCGGTTTGAGCTAAGCGAAGGTATAAAAGAAGCCTTGAGCAGTGGAATGCTCTATATCAATATTTCCACAAGCAGATATGAACGAGGAGAACTCAGGGGCCAAATACCTGCTATGGACCTAGAGTAGTAATAGGGGAATTGCACCTACGCTACCTACATCCCAACGCTGACAGATCCGGTAGGTGCTGTCAGGTTATGTTCATACTCCTCTGGCAGCGTCAACATACCTGACTCATTTTACCTTAGGTTTTTTTCAACGAACCGGCCATAACTCCTAACACTTTCCAAAACCTCTTACACGGGTAGAACCGGAAGGACCAAAAGATAGAGACCCCTACTCAAGCATTACGTGTCTGACAGAGAACGGGCGAGACATCCCGCCAACGTTTTGGTACAGAATCCGTTCGAAGGAGTTCGGAATGGTTGCGCCCTTTTTCCGTCCGTTTTTGGGCGAGCAAAAATGGACAAGGAAATTCATTAAAGGCCAACAATTAGAGAGAAGCCAACCAAAGCGTAGATGAGAAGCAATTCAAGTTACTTATCGTCATCCGAATTCTCTTTCTCCTTCGCTACTTTTTTCTCTTCCAC
>SKWF01000146.1 GCA_007129085.1 Balneolaceae bacterium
GAATACGGTTTTTAGTTATTCATTTGGAAAATTCGTTACTAATGTAGCTTGGGAATTTAGTACCGGGATGCCGTATACACAGGTATTCGGTTTTGATTTGGCGATTCAATTACCGCAAGAACACCCTATGGTGGATGCGGGTAGTGCCAGAACTTTGTTTGCACAACCATACGGAGAGAGATTACCTGCTCATCACAAACTGGATGTCTCCCTATCGCGAAGTTTTGACTTGTCTGAAACTGTATCGATGGAAACCGAAGCAGGAGTGATGAATCTGTACGACCGTAATAATATTTTTTACTTCGACTTGAACTCCCTGCAGCGGGTAGATCAGGATCCTTTTATGCCCTATATCTCATTCAAGGCCAATATCAATTAATATGAATCAACCGATCAGTAAGATATCGTTTTCCGGTTTATTACCGGTGTTTGCTACTATTTTATTCTCTATTGTGATGTGGGGATGTGATAATACACTTGACCCCTTGGATGAGGAAGCCGGTGTATTTTCGATGTACGGAGCGCTTGATATTAATGAAGAGGAAAATTATATCAGGGCCAACATGCTAAATTATACGATTGATGATACAAGCCATACCGAGTTTGCCGGGACGATGTACCTCGAAAATCTGGACACAGGAGATATAGAGGAATTGCGGGATACAATGATTGTGTCGGATGGTGTTCGTGTTTTTAATTTCAGAACCGACATGGACATTTATCCGGAGCATCAATACCGAGCTAAAATTATTGGTGATGAGGGTGGCGAAATTGAATCTGTCGCTAAAGCCCCTAATATTGCCGATTTCAGGGCATATCCTCAGCAAGAAACTTGTGATGTTCCAATAACGATCGAGGTTGACAGTGTAAAAACAGGACAGTTAAGTAGACTTGAAGTTGGTATTTATTACAGTGGACAGTTAATGTGGACGGGGCTGCCGCTGCAGCTGCAATATTCCCCTGATCCGTGGGACCATTTTTCTTTACGGATGATGCCTAGAAGTATATTTCTTGAGCTGTTTGATATGGATATTCATTGCCACCACCTTGATTCTGAAAAGATATACATTCGGTACCATCATTTAGGAGATGACTTAATTGTACCATCAAATGGGGAATCAGCTGATCTGTTGGAAGCTGAAGGCCGGTTCGGTATTTTCTACTCAGCTGAACATGAAATTACAATTGATACAACTAATGTGTGCTTCCCATTTTGTTAACCTCTTGGGAAACTAATAGAGCAGGAGAGCGTTAATTAATTAGTATGTTGCCATAAATATCACTGCATAACCATTCATTTATAATCGTGAACGACTACAACCACCAACCTCCACCGGATTTCGGGGATAAAAAGAGAGGCGGATTTAAAAAAGCGATCCTGATTTTTGTTGCTGTAATTGCAGTGTTAGTGATTCTATTCTTCACTTTTATCCTGTCTCTCAGATGGGTAAATCCACCGGTAACGGCATTTACACTGCAGGAGGATTGGCAAGAGCTGGAGATGGAACGGTACAATCTGCGGGATTATTGGGTACAGGCTGATGATCTTCCCGAGCATCTGAAATGGGCTGTAATAGCATCTGAAGATCAACGATTCTATGAGCACCGGGGAATTGACTGGGAAGCGGTAGATGAGGCGTTGGAAGAGCGCAGGACGGGAGAGCGGGTTCGCGGGGCGAGCACGATTACACAACAAGTGGCAAAAAATCTCTATCTCTGGCCGGCGCAGTCATTTTTTAGAAAAGGAATTGAAGCGGGTATTGCGCTCACCATCGATTTTATGTGGCCCAAAGAGAGAATCTTAGAGGTGTATCTGAATATCGCCGAGTTTGGCCCCGGAATTTTCGGGATTGGTATGGCGGCAGAACACTTTTATGGAGTTCATGCCTCCGAAATCGAACCGGAATCATCTGCAATTTTTGCGGCCGTTCTGCCCAATCCAAAACGGATGAGGGTAGAGCCGCCATCACCTTTTGCCGAGGAGAGGAGTCACTGGATTTTACGCCAGATGACGATGATAACCGGAACTCCCTATGTAGATATCACAGTAACAGATCCCGGCAGGCTCTTTATTGAAACCCAACAGTTTTTTGAGACTCTTTATGGCGATCGGATGTCGGAATTGGAACAGATTGAGAGAGCGGGTGAGCTTGAAGAGGAGGATTGGCCTGAACCCGACTTGCAAATAGAATTGGAGCCGATACCACTGGATACACTGCTCTTAGAGAATGATTAAAACACGCGAAGTCTTTGGAGACTTCGCGTGTTTAGAAGGTTGCTGTAACCTGTGTTCGAGTGTATAATTATGAGTATAAAATGAGGCTGTCTAATATTGGCGGGCATGAAGGACATTTATCATCAATTCCGTCATGCCGGACCATGATCCGGCATCTCCTGCATTTATAAAGATTGGAGATCCCGCATCGAGTGCGGGATGACGCCAATTTAGAAAGCCTCATGAGAGAGATGTTCATCGAACTGAGGTTTGTAATTTGTATTAATTAAGCCCGCGTCGTTTAAGCAGTGCTTCCACACCGGGCTCCTGTCCACGGAAATCTTTATAAAGCTCCATCTCAACATCACTCCCGCCTCGCGAGAGAATGGCACGTCTGAAATTTTCGCCATTTTGACGGGTCAGGCCGTCAGACTCTTTCATGTAGGCAAATGCATCTGCTGCGAGTACTTCACTCCAAAGATATGCGTAGTAGTTGGCAGCATATCCACCTTGCCAGATGTGAGCAAAAAACGCTGTTTTATAGCGGGGAGGAATTGCAGGGTTATCAAGTCCGTACTTTTCCAGAGCTTGTTCTTCAAATTCAACGGCATCATCGGGAATTTGGTCTGAAGATAATGTGTGCCACTCCATATCGAGGAGGGCGGCGGCAATATACTCCTGCGTGTCGAATCCCTGGTTGAATTGCTGTGCCGCAATTACTTTGTCGAGTAGTTCAGCCGGTATCTGCTCACCTGTTTCGTAGTGAATGGCGTAGTTGGCAAGAACCTCCGGGTGAATGGCCCAATCTTCCTGGAAAGTAGAAGGAAACTCCACAAAATCACGCGATACGGACGTTCCCGCGATGGACGGATATCGTACATCGGAAAAGAGACCATGAACGGCATGACCTATCTCGTGAAACAACGTTGTTACATTGCTAAAACTGATAAGTGCAGGTTCACCGGAAGCAGGCTTCTCGATATTCAGTACATTCAGTATTACCGGTTTTTGATCCAGAAGGTGAGACTGCGATACAAATGAGCTCATCCA
>SKWF01000275.1 GCA_007129085.1 Balneolaceae bacterium
ACGGAGGAGCAGTTGAGGAGTTCAATTTTACGCTGCCCGAAACAGATCAAACTACTATTCCCGTAGAATTATTGATTGAAGGGGATGAATTGACATTTGATAATCGGTACTATGCAGCGGTAAACCTACCTGAAAGCAGAGAGCTTTTGGTGGTAGAACGGAGTTCGGAAAGTGGCGGCGCATTTCGGCCCTATTTGCGCCCGATGTTAGATGCGGCGACAGATCAAAACGGTACATTTTCGGCAGATTACGTACCGATTGGCGAATTAACCCCCGACCAATTTTCAGACTACGATGCCGTGGTTCTAAACGGTGTTCAATCCGTTCCTGATTATTTGGCACAACCGCTGATGAGCCATGTACAGAGTGGTGCAGGGCTGCTTTTGTTACCTTCTGCTGATGGAGATATCAACAACTACAATCAGCTTTTAGGGTTAAGTGATGCGGGGCGTTATCGTGATGTTGTGGGAAGTTACGGGTCATTTAATACGGTTGATCGCCTGGCAACTCCTGAAGAGGGCCATCCAATTTTAGAGGAGCTATTTGAAAAACAGGAAGATGAGGAGATAAGACTGAATGTGCCTGAAATTTTTTACTACTACGACATTGAACCCGGTAGTGCTGAATTAACTACTCCGCTGCTGTATACCCGAACAGGGAATATAATTATGAACGAAGTGAGAGTTGGCAGCGGCCGTATGATCTATTCGGCAATTGGCAGTGATCCCGGCTGGTCGAATTTTCCTGTGAAGCCACTTTTTGCTCCGCTTTTTTATCGAACCGTTGATTATTTGGTTTCCGGGGAGGAGGCATCACTGCAAAATCATACACTGGGGGAACCGTTTGTGGTTGAGTTACCACGGGGAACAGATGGGAATGTTGAACTGGAAGTTGATGATGAAAGAATCATTCCCGATAGGCGACAGACGTTTTCGGGACTGGAAATTCGTTATGAAGGAAAAGAGTGGACCCCCGGCTGGGTTGATGTAGTAGTGAATGGTGAACAATTTACACATGCCGTCAATCAGAATGCAATGGAATCGTCGTTGATTTCGTTAGGTGAAGAGGAGCTGGAACAGATATTTTCATCACTGTTTGATAACGTGCAAACAATATCACCGGATGGGAATATCGAAGGCTTGATTTCGGAACTCGAAACCGCGTCATTTGGACGAGAAATTTGGCACTGGTTTGTCATTTTGGCAATCAGTTTATTACTATTGGAAACTATAATTTCACGGCACTACAAAGCTGAAACCATTTCATAATGAGTATAACTTCTGAAATTCATAGTCTATTTGTTCTGCTATTGGCACTGTTTACGCTTGCAGCAACATTTTTGGCTCTATACTCCATTGCTAATGCCATTCGGTTGCGGAATGTGCGCATGAGCTGGAACTCCGGGAAGCTTGGCGGATATCCACTTTTTTCTACCCTGTTTTTGGCCTCTGCCGTAGTGATTGTCAGTATAGTTATATACCTGCAGCTGGAGTCGTACTATACTATTTTTGGATGCTACGCCTGGATGGGGCTAAGTTGGTCGGTTTCGAGCTTTTTGGCATCAAAAAGTTACATTACGGATCACGGAATTGTTAAAAACATAAATGACCCTTCTCAAACGATAGCTTGGCATCAAATTTGCGACTATGTAGAAAAGCCGAAGTCTCGGGGTTCACTTTTTGTTTTTATGTATCAGAACCTGGAGGGTGAAGAGGAAAACGACAAAAGCTTGACAAGATTAGAGCTCTTTGTGCCGGATAAAAAAGTTTCGAAGTTTGAAAAAATTATCGGCCTGAAAGTTGGTAAATCTATGATACCTGTGTCGAACTCCTCATTTGATATTAAGGCAATTGAATAATCATTAAAATAAATCACCACATAATTTGATAGAAGATATTGGACAACCTACCGTAGATCGCGAAAAAGCCATTTTGGTAGGTATTTATGGGCCGGATATTCCACGATGGTTGGCAAAGGAGTATCTTGATGAACTGGAAATGTTGGCGGCAACAGCCGGTGCAACGACAGTGAAAAAAGTTCTGCAAAATCGTCCACACCCTGACCCCACTACTTATATCGGTAAAGGAAAACTATCGCAGCTTCGCACAATGTTAAATGAAGAAAATGCGGATCTGTTGATTTTTGATGACGACCTGTCAGCAACCCAAGCGAGAAATATTGAGAAAACTGCAGATGAGAAAGTTTTAGATCGAAGCGGCTTAATTCTTGATATATTTGCATCACGAGCGAAAACGTCTGCCGCAAAAACACAGGTAGAATTGGCTCAGTTGCAATATCTGCTGCCACGGCTAACCCGTTTGTGGACTCACCTTTCCCGTCAAAAAGGTGGAATTGGTACGAAAGGCCCCGGTGAAACACAGATTGAGACCGACAGGCGCCTGATTGGCAACCGAATTGCAACACTAAAAGAGAAGCTTGAAAAACTCGATCGCCAGCGAACCACACAACGAAAAGGGCGCTCTGATAATAACAGAGTTGCGCTTGTTGGATATACCAACGCAGGGAAATCAACCCTGATGAACGCTTTAACCGATACACAAGTATTGGCGGAAGATCGGCTTTTTGCCACGCTCGATTCAACCGTGAGACGGTTGGAGCTCGAAAATCATGAAATATTGCTGTCCGATACTGTTGGGTTTATTCGGAAATTACCTCACAACTTAATTGAGAGCTTTAAATCTACACTTGATGAAGTTCGCGAAGCTGACTTTTTGCTCCATGTTGTGGATGCATCATCCCGAATGATAGAAGATTATATTGAAGTAGTGAATGATACTCTTGAAGAGCTTGGGATTGAAGATACGCGAAAAGTGTTGGTTTTTAATAAAATTGACCTGGTAGAACCGACCCGATTGATGGAGCTGAAAAAAGAGTATCCCGGTGCCTTGTTTGTCTCCGGAGAGCGTGGAATGGGGCTCGATAAACTTCAGGCACGTATTGAGCATTTAATTGAGGAGGATTATATATCGTTTCGTTATAATGTACCAATGGCGCATTATAAGGCAGTTGCATTTTTACACGAGGTTGGCGTAGTTGAAAATGAACATTTTGAAGATGACTACGTTATAGTAGAAGGAAGTGTAAAAAAATCGGATCGAGACCGTTTTCAAACAATGCTCGATAAACTAGAAACAGCAGTAATTTGACCATAAAACCGTGTTAGCAAAACAGCTTTTAGATAAAGATTTTACTCCATTGCATCCTAAAGATGCCGCGTATGCTGCTTTGGCTAAGATGGATGC
>SKWF01000163.1 GCA_007129085.1 Balneolaceae bacterium
TCTTTAAGTCGTTCTCGGCTATCCCATTCGGATGGGGTCATATAGTAGAGTTCACCTTTGTACCTCTCTAATATTTCAGCCAGGCCATCATCGAAATGACCGTTTGTAGAGTGATAAAACACTTCAAACCCATGTTCATGACAATCGAGCGCAAAATGTCGCATAGAGCTTAACACATAAACCGCCTTCATTTTATGATGAGGCAGTTCCGTTCCCTTTTCACGGCTCTCCATAAAAATTAACAACGGCTTCTCCTTCATCACCCAATCCGGCCATCCGGCGAAATTCAATTGATCATGCAGCACAAAAACTGCTTTCGGATGATCTTTGGGCTTAGGCTTACAGAATGTATTATCAATCTTTGAATGGTACGGGCGGGGCATTCTTTTTTGAATCTGGTTGATGTTTTCCCCATCAATTTAATTTACCCGGAAGTAGTTCCGTGATTGCCGGATCATTTGATTACAAAGTCCCTATCCCGATTATTTAAAATTCATAACTTTTAGCCCTTGACTTTTTCATTATTTACTAATTACTTAGTATTAACCAAATAATAAAACGCACGAATTATGAAAAAATCACTCACACCACTTGGCGAAACGGAAATGGAAGTTCTTCACCACGTATGGAAACTTGGGGAAGCTTCCGTGGCAGAAGTTCGGGAACGCATCCTCGAAAATCGTCAGGTTGCTTACACTACCATTATGACCGTCATGAAAAATCTGGCCGATAAAGGATTTCTTAAGTATCGAAAAAAAGGAATCAGCTATATCTACAGCGCAGCCATTGAGCCGGAAAAAGTGCGTTTCAACCTTGTGGATGACCTGGTTAGTAAAGTATTCCACGGCTCGGCGAAAGACCTGGTGCAGTCGCTGGTGGAGAATGAAGACTTGACTGATGACGATCGAAAAGAGATTAAAAAGATGATCGACAAACTCGGAGATTAATATGGATACCCTGCAATCAATCGCTCTATATAGTCAATCGTTTATTGAGTGGGCCTGGCTTCCGATTCTGATCTGGACGGTAATCGCCGGTGTAGTTTTGGCGATACTTAACAGCTCGAAACGGATTCATCTGCAATACCACTATCATGCACGACTTGCGTTGATTGCAGCACTGCCGTTCGGCATGCTTGCAACATATTCACTCGAAAAGTTGAGCGGCATGATATTTTCGGGTCAGGCGGCCGCATCAAACCTGAAGTTTGTAACCGTTATGGCGCCCATTGAGGTGGGAGCCACCCAATCCGAATCACTGTTTTCAGTTTGGGAGATTGCCAGTATTCTGTTGGTAACCCTTCTTGCTGCCGGCACGCTTTATCTGCTCGGTAAACAGCTGTATCAATATGCTATGCTATCGCAAATTAAACGAACCGTCGGGTTGCGGGATCTGCTCTCCATTGATGTTATTTCTCCCAAAAATTACAGGTTGATAACCTCATTTAAACGGCCCGTAAAATTCGCATTTATTCAGTCTGATATCATCCCGGTGACGTTTGGATGGTTTAATCCCATAGTTCTTATGCCCGCATCATTAAAGAAAGATCCGGAAAAGCTGAATCTTGCTCTGCGTCACGAACTTACACACATCAAACATCACGACTTTTTAACACACATTGGCGTAACGCTCACCCGCGCGCTGTTTTGGTTTCATCCGCTGGTGCACAGATTGGCCCACAAAGTAACCGACTACCGGGAGATGCGTGTAGACAGCGTAATGGTTACGGATCCGGATATATCAAACCGAAAGTACGCTTCCCTACTGCTGGAGCTACTGCCCATGCCGAATTTAAACAAAGATCTTTCCGTAAATATGGCTCAGGAATCATCCAACCTAAAAAAGAGGATACAAATGATGACTGATAAACAGACACAACAACCCATCTCCGGGCGATCGACATTCGCGATACTTGGAGCCATACTGCTATCTACCGCCATTGCTATGGCATGTACCGATATGCAGACGCATAACCAGGCGTTTGATGAAGAAGAACTCGACCTGATGACCGACTTCGACCCGTCCGGTGACAGAGATTACCAACAGCTGTTAATCTATATGAGTGACAGTGAACAAGCTGAAAAGTATGACGATGCCTTGGCTCAAATGCGCCAAATGCAGCCTGAGTATATTCAATCCATCAACGTTCTCGAAGGAGAAAATGCCGTGGATGAATATGGAAGCCGGGCTGCGAACGGCGTGATTTCAGTCCGTACACAGTCTGATACCGAATCATTTAACAGAGTGTTGACTGCGCTCGGTATGGAACCAATTTCCCCGCCAAGTGAACCATCTGAATCAGGTCAAAAGGCAGAAGATGAAGACTACTTTGTTGTAGTGGAAGAGATGCCGGAACTCATCGGCGGATTGGCATCCATTCAGCAACACATCACCTACCCTGAAGAAGCAAGAGAAGCAGGAATCCAAGGCCGAGTGTACATTCAATTTATCGTAAATGAAGAGGGGCAAGTTGAAGATCCCCGTGTGATACGAGGAATTGGCGGCGGAGCGGATGAAGTAGCACTGGAGGCGGTTAAAAAAGCTGAGTTCAATCCCGGGCTGCAACGAGGAGAACCTGTAAGAGTTCAATATTCACTGCCCGTTGTATTCCAACTTCAGCAAGAAGAAAGTGAGGAATAAAATTGGTGAGATCTTTCACACCGAAAGCTGAGCCATAGCTTTACGGAGAGGGCGGAATCCGTTACGGGTTCCGCCTTTTATATTTGAAAACGTTTTGCCATCTACATACAAAATCCCTATCTACACTATTCTTTTTCGAAACCTCCGGATTTTTACTCCGTATAGGGAGATGTAATCATCACACAACGGACAGAAGGACAGTATTATGGCAGCTAAGCTCAGAAAATCACGCACAGATAAAATGCTTGCCGGTGTATGTGGCGGAATCGCCGAGTACCTCGGGTGGGACTCTACCATCGTGCGAATTATCTTTTTAATTCTCGTCTTCTCCTCATTCGGCACCATGGTGCTTCTATACTTTATCCTTGCCCTGATTATGCCGGATTGATATCTGTCTGTAGGTTATCACCGGATCTATAACCGCAGCAGCTCGGCGATGCGGAGATTGTTTTGGGTTCGAATCGTAAATAACATTTAGAAATCCTTGAACCGGCCTCTGATCCGTGAAGGTGGTAAAGCTGAACGGTGCGACCGAGACCGCAGGAAGCTATCGCTCCGGCTCGGAAGTATCCTTCTCTTCAAAAGCAACGGCGATTTATACCCTAACAA
>SKWF01000226.1 GCA_007129085.1 Balneolaceae bacterium
AAAATGATCCGGAGGCGTATCAATCGGATGTGCTCGACTCGATGGTAACCCATGTGGATACGATGTTGAAACTGCAAGAAAAGGGAGCTGTTACGTTTGATTACGGCAACAATATTCGCGGCCAGGTGGCTGACCACCGGGGAATGAAAGAGGCGTTCGACTTCCCCGGTTTTGTGCCGGCCTATATTCGTCCGCTGTTTTGTAAAGGCTCCGGCCCGTTTCGGTGGGCGGCGCTTTCGGGCGACCCGGAAGATATCGCCGTAACGGACAAGGCCTTGCTTGAAACGTTTCCCGAGAAGGAGGCGCTCCACCGTTGGATTCATCATGCGCAGGATAAGATTCAGTTCCAGGGTCTGCCGGCGCGGATCTGCTGGCTTGAGTATGGCGAACGGGCTGAGATGGGCCTGAAATTCAATTGGTTGGTCAAAAAAGGAAAAGTGAAAGCGCCGATTGTAATTGGGCGCGATCACCTGGATACAGGCTCGGTGGCATCACCCAACAGGGAGACCGAGGCGATGAAGGACGGATCTGATGCGATTGCCGACTGGCCGCTGCTCAACGCGATGCTGAATACCGCAAGCGGGGCGAGCTGGGTGAGTCTACATCACGGTGGAGGCGTAGGAATCGGCTACTCCATCCACGCCGGGATGGTTAGCGTAGCCGATGGAACCGAAATGGCCGATCGTAGATTGGAGCGCGTGCTAACGAATGATCCCGGAAGCGGTGTGATGCGTCACGCCGATGCCGGTTATGAATTGGCGGAACAGGTTGCCAGGGAGCGAGGAGTGGATCTGCCGATGAAGTAGAAAAAGTGGTTTCATAGAGTTAAAAAATATATGTGTTTGCAAGCTTGGTGCGTTACATAAACAGACCGGTTAAAAAGAGTTGACCGACGCCGGGGAATAGTTGGGTTTATGCATGGTAACATATATACTTGTATACATGATTGTGGGGTTCTAAAAATTCTTATAAAAATCGATAGTCAATAATATTTAAGAGAGACTATTATACATCAATAATTTAACTGCTTATGCTTTTACGAATAGCGATAATCTGCTTGGCTGGAATGTTGCTTTTAGCCGGCTGCCAAACTCCTTCTGATATCGATATAGAGGACACAAACCCTTCCGAAAAGAAACCGATTGAGCAAATAGATGACACTATTCAGGGTTTTCAGGGAGGTAGTGTTTTTTTTAAACTTTCAGAATATTACCGGAGCGACTCTCCAATTAAATCGGCAGATTTTTACTCCGATAGCGTACTTGTTGAACCTCTGGAGGAAGACACTTTTCAAGTTAGCCAGCCTGAAGAGCTGTTCGGAGAATATATCATTGAAAGCGTGGTGACAAACAGTGAAGATCAGGTTTTAGAATCCATGATTATATATATGATTGACCCCAAAGAAAATGACACGACCGATACAGACTCTCCAGAACCTGTCCCTCCTTCTGACGGCGTGATGGTGATTATGCCGCTCGGCGACAGTATGACGAACGATTCTCGCCCTCGTGTTACGCTTTGGAATCTGCTAACAGATGATGGCCATGAGCTGGATTATGTGGGAGATCAGCATCAAACCAGTAGTATCCCTGATCCCTATCATGAGGGCGTGGGCGGAATTAAAATTCAGGGAATTATAGATAAAACCGAAGATTTGATGGAGAGACATCAACCCGAATATGTATTGTTGATGGTGGGGACGAACGACATCGCGTGGTATTTTGATGAAACCGCCCAAGAGATTGCCGACCGATGGAATAAATTAATACAGCTGATTTTCGACAGTTCAGACTCCGAAACCTATATAGTGGCCGCAACAATTCCACCGGTATCCTCGAAGGATGTAGGCAAATCAAATTTTGAGGAGAGAGACCGCGCGGTACTGGTAAAAGAGTTTAACGAAGCTGTCAGAGCCCATATTAAAGCACGGAAAGATCGTGGAGAGAATATTGAGCCGGCTGATATGGAAGAGGCGTTACATGCGAATGAGCATCTCGCTAATGATGGCGTTCATCTAAATGAAGAGGGGTACAGGGTGATGGGAACGGTCTATTACAATGCCGTAAACCGAGTACTCATGCGCCAAAATTAACGATCAATAAGATCGGTGACTTCACTTCATGAAGCGACTGAATTAATGTATATTTTGAGGTAAACAGACTCCTTAAAATAAATCGTTGCTATGCCAGTACTTAACAATATTTCAACGCTTTATACCTGCAGAGATGATGGGGCTCAGCCGGACATTCATCCTATTAATGACGCCGCAATTGCCTGGAACAACGGTACGGTTGAGTGGGTGGGAAAAGCGTCGGATATACCGGCAACATTTAAATCGGCAGAGGTGATAGATGCCGGCGGAAATATTGTTATTCCGGGACTGGTAGATTGCCATACGCACCTCTGTTTTGGCGGGTGGCGGGCTGATGAATTTGAGATGCGAATTCAGGGGAGAAGCTATCTCGAGATTGCGAAAGCGGGCGGCGGAATTTTATCTACCGTTAAAGCTACGCGAGCTGCCACAGAGAATGAACTTTATGAAAAAGCGAAGAATCTCCTTGAAGAAATTATTTCAACCGGCGTTACTTCTATTGAATGTAAAAGCGGATATGGCCTATCGGTTGAAGATGAACTGAAACAGCTGCGTGTTTATAGAAAGTTAAGAGAGGAATTCCCGGTTCATATCGTCTCCACATTTTTGGGCGCGCACACCTATCCGCCGGAGTATAAAGAGGATCGAAAAGCTTATATAAATTTGGTAATCAACGAAATGATACCGGCCGTAGCGGAAGAAAACCTGGCAACCTATTGCGATATTTTTGTGGAGGAGTCGGCCTTTTCCGTGGACGAAGCCAGAAAAATATTTGAGGCCGGGAAAGAACATGGATTGATCCCGAAGCTTCATGCCGATCAGCTTTCTTCGGGCGGCGGAGCCGAACTTGCGGCAGATATTGGGGCTGTGAGTGCCGATCATCTGGAGCAAATTTCTGATGAGGGAATTCGCAAAATGGCGGATGCAGGAGTCATTGGTGTGACGCTGCCGATTGCCTCACTCTACACGCAACAGCCTTATTTGAACTGTCGGCCGCTGGTAGATGCAGGAGTAGAGGTTGCGGTTGCTACAGATTTTAATCCCGGTTCGGCACCCAGTTACGATCTGCGGCTGGCGATGATGTTAACCTGCAATCACGGACGCTTGACCCCTTCTGAAGCCCTGAAGGGCGCAACTATATATGCTGCCAAAGCGATGGGTGTGGAGAAGAGTGCAGGATCCATCGAGCCGGGAAAATCGGCAGACTTTCTTTTATTAAATGCACCTTCTGTAAATTTTTGGCTCTATCACCATCAGCCCAAAAAGCCGGAGAAGATATTTTTGAAGGGGCAGCTCCTTGCGTAAATTGGCAGAATAAAACTGTTCACACTTTAAACAGGCGATTTGGTAGAACTACTCTTTTGGTTTGTTGTGGGGTTAATAGCGCTGATTGGCGGGGCTGATCTGCTGGTGCGTTCTGCATCGAGAACGGCCCTTTACTTCGGCATCTCCAAGCTGGTGGTGGGACTTACTGTAGTGGCTTTTGGAACCAGTGCCCCGGAGCTGGCGGTGAGTATTGAGGCAGCACTGAACAATCAAACCGACTTGATGCTCGGGAATGTGGTGGGGAGTAATATTGCCAATATTCTGCTAATTTTGGGCGTTTCGGCAATGATTATTCCGCTCAAAGTAAATGCCGATCTTATTAAATCGGATGTACCCATAATGATCGCCATTACGCTGGTGCTTATTGGGTTTGCGTATAATGGTGTTATTTCATTCTGGGAGTCGCTGGTATTTGTGATAATGTTGCTTTTCTATTTGCTCTACTTGGTGCGTCAGAGCGGAAAAACTGACTTTACTGTTAAGGAGTCGAAGGAGAAGACCGGTTCGCTTCCGTGGAATATTTTATTGGGTATTATCGGCTTAGCCGCGTTGATTCTGGGAGCCCGATGGCTGGTGAGCAGTGCTGTTGAAGTTGCGCAAATTATTGGTGTCAGTGAGCTGGTAATAGGGCTTACGGTTGTGGCATTTGGTACGTCTCTTCCGGAGGTCGTAACCTCCATTGTGGCCGCTTTAAAAGGTGAGCGCGATATCGCCGTGGGCAGCGTAGTGGGCAGCTGTATACTAAATATATTGGCTGTATTGGGCGTTACCGGTCTTATTGTGCCCGATGGTATTGCCGTACAGAATGTAGTTTTACGGTTTGATCTGATGATCCTCCTCGCCGCATCTATTGCCTGTATTCCTATATTTTTTACAGGTCATTTGATTAGTCGATGGGAAGGATTGCTTTTCTTCAGTTTCTACGTCGCCTATATTTTTTATCTTTTTCTTTACTCAACGGAGCATCAATTGATGGAACCGTTTAGCAATACAATGTTGATGTTTGTGCTGCCAATCACCAGCTTGATGATTTTGATGGTTGCCGGAAGGGAGTTGAAAAAGCGGTGGCGTTTCCGAGGAATGTTTAAAGACAGAAATACTCATGAGTGATCCAAGATTACGAGATATTATTAGTGGCGTAGATAACCGCGAAAACAGAACGGCAGATATTATCCTGTTTCCGTCTGATATGGGCGTGAAACGAAATGGTGGCCGCTCCGGCGCATCCAAAGCCCCGGAGTTGATTTTAGAGTACCTGTTGAAGTTGACGCCCCACCCTTTTCATGCCGAAATACATACAGAGTTTTTAGGGGGTGTGAGAATTTTCGACCAGCTGACGTGCGGAGAGGGTTTGGAGGACGATCAGCAGAAATTGGGAGAGCTTGTTGAAAAATCGCTGACGGAAGGTCGGATACCGGTGGTACTCGGGGGCGGGCACGAAACTTCGTTCGGCCACTTCCTTGGCTATTGCGGAGCGAAAAAATCGACACATATTGTAAATGTAGATGCCCATACGGATGTTCGTCCGTTGAAGGACGGGAAGCCGCATTCGGGCTCACCGTTTTACCAGGCCTTGAACCATCCTTCAGAATTGTGCCGGTCTTACAATGTGGCCGGTGTTAATCCTGCATCGGTGAGTGTGGAACATGCCGAATTTGTGAAATCGAACGGGGCACTGGTTTTGGAAGGGGAAACAGATCAGTTGGCTGTAGAAAAGATACTGAACCGTATTGATGGAGAAAATATAATGGTCACGATGGATATGGATGGCGTGCACCAGGGATTTGCGCCCGGTGTAAGTGCGCCCAACGGCTCAGGACTATCGGCAGAACTCTGGCTGAAGCTCGCCTTGCTGTTTGGCCTTACACCAAATGTTACATCTTTTGACCTCTGTGAAGTAAACCCAGAATATGACCGCGATCATCAAACCGTACGGCTTGCCGCTCAAACGGTATGGAATTTTTTATTGGGTGTGGCGCTTAGATAACAAAAGACCGGAAGCAGGGTTTTCTTCTGCTTAAAAAAGCAATCTGATCGAAACCCGACCTCCTGAATTCTGACTCCTATTTTTCGATTAACACCCAGCCGTCTTGGTCTACCATCTTTTTGGCGTATTTCCACTTCACTTCCTTGGTTTCGCCGCTGCCCATATTTTGAACCTTCACGTAGTCGTTACGCCCGGGCTCTTCCTCTACGGTTACCGGCTGACGCTTTTCGCCCGGTGCTGAAGCTTGCTGTTGCTGATTTCCGTTCTCTTTATCAGCTACGCCACGGAAGCCCATGTTTGTGGAATCCGCTTGCTGTGCATTCGCTTTATCCAGGTTGAATTTGCTCTTCGATTTTTGAGCTTCCTGAACTTTGCCGGAATCTTTCTGCATCTCCGGAATAGCTTTCCAAATCAGCGAAACGGCTTCCTTGTTGATTTCGGTAATGAGGGATTTGAACATTTCAAAAGCCTCTTTTTTGTACTCCATTAACGGATCTTTCTGCCCGAATGATCGAAGTCCGATACCCTCTTTTACGGTATCGAGTTCGCGAAGGTGTTCCATCCATTTGTTATCAATGGTGGAGAGAATAGCTGTACGTTCGAGAGATCGAGCTACTTCGTGACCTTCGTTTTTAGAGGCTTTTTCAACATCTACAACAATTCTCATTCGCCGAATTCCATCTGTGAAAATAACCTGGATTTTGCTCGGCTTTTTATCGGAGTCAGATTTCTCAATCTGCTTGATAATATTGTGGAGTGGCTCCGCCACCATATTCTCTTTCTTTCGGTAGGCTTCATAAGCGCGGTTCAGGATGTGATCAATCAACCCGTCATCACCCAGCTCACCCCATCGGTCGCGATCCAGCTCTACATCTACGGCAAGCAGACGCAGTACATCTTCGTGGATGTTTTCGTAGTTGCCCTGGAAATAGTGCTCGTTTACAATATCGACAATCAGATCCTCAATCATGTCGAAAATATCACTCTGTAGCTGATCTCCGAGAAGGGCGTGTTTTCTACGCGAGTATACAACATTACGCTGATTGTTCAGCACGTCATCGAACTCGAGCTGACGCTTACGGATACTAAAGTTATTCTGCTCTACTTTTTTCTGAGCCCGCTCCAGTGATTTGGAAACCCAGGGATGCTGGATTACTTCACCTTCATCAAAATTGAGCTTGTCCATGATATTGGCAATTCGGTCTGATCCGCCAAAAAGAGCCATCAACTCATCTTCGAGTGATACAAAAAACTGCGTTTCACCGGGATCTCCCTGTCGACCGGCACGACCACGAAGCTGAAGGTCAATCCGGCGCGATTCGTGACGCTCTGTACCGAGAATTGCTAAACCACCACTCTCTTTCACTTCCTTACTAAGTTTAATATCGGTACCACGTCCCGCCATGTTTGTCGCAACGGTTACCGCACCTGGTCGCCCGGCTTCGGCAACAATTTCACTCTCCGAGGCGTGCTGCTTCGCATTCAATACGTTGTGAGGAATGTCGGCACGTTTCAGCAAACGGCTAATCGTTTCAGACACATCCACGCTTGTTGTACCGACAAGAACCGGCTGGCCTTTTTCGCGATATTCACGAATTCGTTCAATAGAGGCGTTGTATTTTTCTCGCTTGGTACGGAAAATCAGGTCGTCTTTATCATCCCTTATAATCGGGCGGTTAGTGGGGACAACCATGACGTCGAGGTCGTAAATTTCGTTAAATTCTCCCTCTTCCGTAGCGGCTGTACCTGTCATACCCGCCAGTTTGTGGTACATTCTAAAGAAGTTCTGCAGGGTAATGGTGGCGTAGGTCTGTGTTGCGGCCTCAACCTTTACATTCTCCTTCGCCTCTATTGCCTGGTGGAGTCCGTCGGAATACCGTCGGCCTGAAAGTACACGTCCGGTGTGCTCATCCACAATCTGCACCTTGCCATCCTGAACAATATACTCCTCTTCGCGTTCGAAAAGTGTATATGCTTTCAGCAGCTGGTTGATTGTGTGAATTCGTTCACTTCTCTCAGCAAAACGTCTGTGTAGTTCGTTGAACCGTTTTTCCCGCTCCTGCTGAACATCCTGCTTGGCCTCATCAATTTTCTTCTGCTTGTATTCTTCACTGAACTCATCGTTGTTTTCAATCTCTTCAACTTGTTCAGCTTCCAGCTCTTTAATCTCTTCTTCCAGCTCGGATGTTTCCAGCCCGAGGTCAGGAATGATAAACATCTCAGTATCTTCATCACCTTTAACGAGGAATTCACGCCCTTTTTCCGTCATCTCGATGTTTTTCATCTTCATATCTACTGCATAGAAGAGATACTCATCAACAAAAGGGAGGTTTTTGGCATTATCAGCCAGGTAGATCGCTTCAGTACTTTGAACCAGCTTCTGCATTTTGGGGTCCTGCATCAGCTTTTTAAAGCGGGAGTTTTTAGGGAATCCACGAGATGCCCGGTAGAGTGCCAATCCGGCTTTGTCCGTCTCTTCTTTTTCGAGATGTTGCTCAGCTTCTTTGACAAGTTGAGAGACCAACTTTCGCTGTGCATTTACAAGTGCTTCAACCCGCGGCTTCATCTCTTCAAATTTTTGGTCGTCGCTCCCCTGTGGAACGGGGCCTGAAATAATAAGCGGTGTACGGGCTTCATCAATAAGAATGGAATCCACCTCATCAATAATGGCAAAATGGTAACCCCGCTGAACCAGTTGTTCTTCTTCAACTACCATGTTGTCACGCAGGTAATCGAATCCAAATTCATTATTGGTTCCGTAGGTGATGTCGGCACGATACGCTTTTCGCCGCGGCTCGGAGTTTGGTTTATAATGGTCAACACAGTCTACGGTTAACCCGTGGAAGTTGAACAGCGGTTCATTCCATTCTGCATCACGCTGGGCGAGGTAAGTGTTAACGGTTACAATATGCACGCCGCGCCCGGCCAATGCATTCAAGTATGCGGGCATAATAGCTGCGAGCGTTTTACCCTCACCGGTTTTCATTTCGGCGATTGCTCCTTTGTGCATTGCAACGGCACCAACAAGCTGTACATCGTAGGGGATCATATCCCACTCAATTTCGCTGCCGGCAACTTCCCATTTTTCTCCAACAAAACGCCGACAAGTATCTTTCATTACGGCAAATGCCTCGGGCATAATTTCGTCAAACACCTCTTCAAGAATGTCGAGCCACTCCTGCTCATACTCCTTTAAGGTGTCGGATAGTTCACGCCGTTCCTCAAGGGTTATAGACTCATCATTGGAGTCCATTTTTCCTTTAATCTCTTTTATTTGCTCAGAAACTTCCGCCGTTTCATCTTTAATCATTTGGCGGAAAGATTCCGTTTTTTGTTTCAGCTCCTCATCGGTGAGCTCTTTCATCTGCTCTTCGAAGCTGTTTATTTCATCAACGATGGGCCATATTTTTTTCAGGTCTTTTTCACTCTTTGTACCGAATATCGTTGTAAGAAATTGAGAAATTTGATCTAACATGGAAGGGTTTGTCCGTTTTATAATTAAGTCTATAAAGTTACGGTTTCAACAGTGCCTGTTCAACACAACATCGAATCATTTTTACCGCATTAGTTATAGCGTAGTGAAGATCACCCAACTTTTAACGAAATAATGGTGGAATCATTGGGTAAAAGTTTTCACTATTAGTAGAAGAGAGTAATTAAACGTTCGGATTTAACAAAATTCTTCTTATTTTTGGAGTCTATCAAAAAATCGGATTGTAGAATTTATTTTTATTAGTCATGAGTAAACGAACATACCAACCAAGTAATCGTAAGCGTAATAACAAGCACGGATTTCGTAAAAGAATGAAAAGCAGTAATGGGCAAAGTGTGCTTAAGCGACGAAGAAAAAAAGGACGCCATAAATTAACCACAAGTGGCAAGAAAGGGGCAAAATAGATTGACGGATTCCCCGTCTGATTTCTCGCTGCCTCGCTCAAAGATACTGAGGGGCAAGCGAAATTTTCAGCGCCTGTTCGACAAATCTACTGTGCTGCGTTCTCCTTCCCTTCAATTTAGGTTCAGAGTATATGAAAATCCCTCCGAAAACTGTCTGGTGGGGTTTATTGCGCCGAAGCGACAGTTTAAGCGAGCGGTAGACCGAAATAGAATGAAGCGATTGCTTAGGGAAGCTTACAGATTGAATCAGCATATTCTTACCCCTCTTTTCGACAAGAAAGTTTTCGGCTTCCACGCAGCATTGGTAGCCCAAAAAAACCCCGGAAGTTTTAATGATACAGAAGCAGAAGTTATAGAGCTTCTGCATCAGGCCCGGGAAAAAGTAGAGCAATATCTTGATACTCCACCCTTAACCGAGAATAAGAAACAGTAAATAATTTTGGATAGGAATACAGTAACGGGTTTAATTCTCATATTTATCATCACAATGGCCTGGGCCTTTTATACCATGCCAAGTGAAGAGGAGCTGGAGCGACAACGGGCTGAACAGGCAATGCAGGATAGCATAGCTGCAGCCGAAGCGGAAGAGCAAGATCTTCAGGAGCCCGTGGAACAAGACGAACGGGCAGATGCGGAACCGGAAACAGATGCCGGTTTTGAGCGAGAGCCTGAGCGGGAAGAGGTTCAACTAGGCACGTTCGAAGAGGCAGGTATTGCCGATACAGTTTACACCACTGTTCGAACACCACTTTACGAAATTGAGTTTACAAATCTTGGTGCAGGCCCGGCAAAATATACTCTTTTAGGCCATAAAACTTGGGACCAAGAGCCTGTGCAGATGATAAAAGATACTACCCGATCTGCCTATTCACTGGGGCTTCTATCCTATCAGAATTACAATATCGAAACGGACCAGCTGCTTTTTGAGCCGTTAACTGATGAGCGCGAAATTGAGCTTTCCATGGATGAAAGCGAAGTGGTGTCGTATCAACTCGATTTTGGTGATGGTTCCAGGCTGGTATTTACCTACACATTTTATGCCGATCAATATCGCTACGATCTGGAAATTCGGTTTGATGAGATGGAGAGCTTCATCAGCGATATGAACGTTGATTTTGGATTTAAGTCTCCACTGAACCTGACGGAGCTCGATCGCCCGCAGGATGCACGGAACGCCGCAGCATATATTTTTGCAGGGGGAGAACTTGAAAAACTCCAGCTTTCGGAGTCGGGAAGTGAGGAGATGCTCATCAACGGTACGATCGACTGGGTATCAACCCGAACAAGATTCTTTGGACAGTATATTAAACCGATTACCGGCACAAATGCCGCTCTTATAACCGGTGAAGTATCGGGAACATTTGGAGAGCCGGATGCGCTTCACCATTACGAATCGTACGTACAATCAAATATTTTAAGTAATAATGTTCTGGAGTTTGAGCTCTATTCAGGGCCGCTTCGGTATTACGATCTTCGCGAATTTGACGATAACGCCTACGACGTTGTAGAAATTGGATACGCATTGATCCAGTGGTTTGCCGATCCGCTCGTGCGCTGGCTGGTGATTCCGTTCTTTGCCTTTGGCAGCATGTTTATTTCTAATTACGGTGTACTGATTATCCTATTTGGGGTGATTGTAAAACTGCTGCTCTTCCCGCTTACGCAGAAGAGTTTTAAGAGTATGGCCGCGATGAAAGAGTTGCAGCCGAAAATGCAGGAGATCAAGGAGAAGTATAAGGATGATCCCCAGAAGCAGCAGAAAGAGACGATTGCGCTCTATAAAGAGAATAACGTAAACCCGATTGGGGGATGTCTGCCGATGCTGTTGCAGTTCCCGATTTTGATTACGCTGTTTTTCTTCTTCCAGAACTCAATGCTGATTAGGCAGGAGCCGTTTTTATGGGCGAGTGACCTCTCAGCACCGGATTACATCTTTAATTTACCGTTTAGTATTCCATTTTTAGGTGATCAAATTGCAGGCTTCGTTCTGTTGATGACTGCCGCAATGTTTATTCAAACAAAAGTTACCGGCGGAATGGGTGGCGGCATGGGTGGAGGATCTGCACCTGCCGGAACGCCAAACATGAAGGCATTTACCTATATCCTTCCACTGATACTGCTGTTTGTATTTAACAATTTTGCAGCCGGTTTGAGTCTGTACTATCTCGTGTACAACGTGCTATCAGTTGCGCAACAAGCGCTGATTAAAAAGCAGATCGCTTCATCTGATGACGCAGAGGTGGCTGATACGAAAAAATCGAAGCGTAAAGGCAAAGGCAGCAAGAAGAAAAAGAAATAAATTAGCCGGCCTTTAAGAGTGTAGCAAAAGGAGATTCAGGCGATGGATCTCCTTTTTTATTTACAGCCAATCTTGCTAATCTAACGGATCTATGAAGAGCAGTTCTACATACCATTTCCCCGAGATACGGTTTAGAAACGGCCGAAGAAAGCTTTTTAACCCTATTCTGAAAAAGCTGTATAAAGATCTGCCGGAAGAGCGTGTGCGGCTAAAGATGGTGGAGTACCTGATTCATCAAACCGAATGGAACAGAAACCGGATTGGATTTGAAGCAAAAGTTGATCTTCCGCAGACTAAAAATCCGCTGCGGGCTGATTTAATTCTCTATACCCAGGAGATGACTCCTTACGCCATTGTGGAGTGTAAATCAGGCTCTGTATCGCTCACGGCCTCTGCGGCGGAGCAAATTGCGCGATACAATACGGCCGTCGGAGCACCCTATATTATGCTCACCAA
>SKWF01000141.1 GCA_007129085.1 Balneolaceae bacterium
AGAGATGCGTCCCCTTCTTCCATCTGTCGGATTAGTTCGATGAATAGAGGAACGGGACTATCTTTATTTATATACCAGTGTTTTTAAAAGTTTGTGCAAAAAGTTTTCCCCTACTCAAGAAGGAGGGACTTTTAACTTCGAATCGGGAATAATAGATTTCAATTCACTTAGTAAGTACCAAATATATTTACTCAAGAATTATTTAATAACATGAAACATCCATGGCTGATATTACAGACTCAAGAGTGCGCAATTAAATCCATGGATACTACATGTGACATTTAAAACCCAAAATATATAGTCACATGAAATACCTGGTTTTTTGTTTGATAATAATTACCGGATGTAGTCACACATCCGGGTTAACCGGCGATTCCCCGCCGGATGATGGGAAGGATGTAAGCTATTCAGTGATCTATTACATCCATGCTGACTCCGATTACCTATATCATGATTCAGATGGTGATCCGATTCGAGAAAACTCTAACGCTCTTGCCACCGCACTTGAAGTTGGCGAAGCAGCAGAATCGGGAGAGGTTTTTATCTATTATCAGCGGCGGGATAGAAAAATATTGCGTCTTTTCCCGCAAAATAACAGCCGTCTTTTTCACTACAGAAATGGACAGTTGATCAATCGAATAAAATATCGCCATCGGGATAAAAAAGAGGATTTCCTTTTCACCGAAGATCAATTAATGAACCAATATAGGGCTCAAAACCGGACGGCAAACCATCAGAATTACTTTATCTATTTTGGTCACGAAATACCATCAGGCAATGGTAAAGGGTATCATCGATCGTTGCCCGATATTGAGGTGAACACCGTCACATTTGCAAGAGGTATTCAGAACTTATTGAAGTCGGATACGGACCGGTTTAGCCTGGTCGTACTCTCGACGTGCAATAATGGAACACCTGAAATGGCAGGTGCTTTAATACCGTTTACCGACGTAATGCTTGCCTCTCCACAAAATCTCCATTTATCCCATTTTGATACAGACAAGATGAAACTCCTGGAAAGTGAACCGGAAATATTACCAAGTGATTTAGCTCGATTAATGGCGGAGAATACGTTTCAGCGACTTGGAACAGATATTCAGACTACTATAACACTCGCCCTTTATGATTTAAAAGATGTTCGGGCCTATATTGATACACTTACATCATTTGCTTCTTCAATTAAAGATATGGACCGATTCTTACAGTTTGAGGATAATGTAGATTGTGCGGAGTTTTCACTACCGGATTCTGAAAGGTACCTAAATGGTGTGGAAGCATGGTATAGTCCGGCGCGGTTTGGAAGACAATCGGGCCAACAAGCACATTCAGGCTGGGGCTGTAAGCCGGGTGTGTATTGAACGGCGTTCAGTCTTGTTTTAAAGATTTATCATCTGTAGGTATAATTTGGTGGTAAGCTAGTTTCCCTAGTGCTGTATAGATCGCAGATAAAATACCTTCAGAGCCATAATTTATGTAATAATAGTATCCAGATTTGTAATGCAATTGAATTGTGATTTGTAAAACTTATTTGAGAAAAAACATTTATATAAATGTCATTTACATCCTTTTTTGAGTGAAAAAGGGCGGCAGGAATTGAGCACCTGCTATCCTTATTTTTTGCACTCAAGACGGAAAGCCTGTCGTTTAATCAAATAACAGAACAAGAAAATTTTAACTAGCAGATATTAAGATGTATAAGTCTAATTCTAAGAGCAGCAATAATAAAAGGAATCTTGACGCTGTTAGAAAAAAGTTTTACGTAAAGTATATGGTTTGTCTACGTGACCAACTGATCTTGAAATCGATACTAAATGAGCAAGGGGTGAAGTGTAATATTTCACCTCATGGTGCTATTGAGTGTTTCGATGATATCACAGAGGTTCAGATTAATGAGTTGAAAAAGAGACTGAGAAAATCAGGTTTGATTTTGCTAAATGAAAAAGAGAGCATGCTGATTGATCGGATTATAAATACTATTGTAGAGTTTGTTCATTATTCAGATTCATTGCCGAAACTGGACTTCATGGATATCATTAGCGAACATATAGTCTCTGATAATGAATCTGTTCTGCAAATCTTTTCGGATGTGAAAGGTATGTCGGTATTACAGTTTATTGTTACCCAGAAAATAGAACGCGCCAAAGAGTTGATGCTCTATGAAGATATGCCCTACGATGATATAGCGGAACTGCTTAATTATAAAAACAGGGATTACTTAACTGCCCAGTTTAAAAAGACTACAGGACTTACACCTGCCTACTTCAAGCGTTTGAAGGAGGAACGGATGAAAATTGCTGAGACATACATCCGTGAACACCGGCATGATGCTACGGGTGCAAGCTCCAGAAATTAGTTTTTAATGTGATTTTGAGTGAAAGAGCCGGGGCATCAAATGTCTACGAGGCTGCCCAAAAAATAGGTGTGTAAAAAGGACATTCATCATAGAACTTGTCTTGCCGAAAGTGTGGACAGCATCAGTGACTTCCTTACCCCGAAACCGACGTTCATCAAGCCGTTACAGTAATCTATGTAACCCTTTAGCGGCTATCTGTAAATGTTCTTACCTGAAGCATAGTGATATTACAGTATGATAATTATATCACACTGTCCCGCAAGTTGCGGTAACTAAATATATAGGATTATGAAAAAATTAATAATTTCCGGAAACACCATTTTATTATTCAGTTTGGCAATGGCCTTTGCTATATCAGCCTGTTCCACAACGGGTTTACAGCGGTCTGATGATGTTCAATCCACAATGGAAACTGTAGATAATGACATCAAATCAGTTGTTGTACAAATCGATGCGATAGGCGCTTCCCTTGATGAACTTACGAAGCCGAACCAGGCAGATCTGGGAAAAGCGTTTGAACTATTTTCAGAAAATGCATCCAAAATTAAAAACATGGAGCAAAATTTTTCCAAGCATGCCGCAGAGATGGAGGAGAGCGGAAAAGCCTATTTTGATGCATGGGAAAGTGATATTGAAGAGTACGATAATGCTGAAATTCGCCAGCGAAGTGTAGAGCGGCGGGAAGCGCTTGGAGAGACTTACGACAAAATTGCTGAAAATAATGTTGGCGTAAAAGAGGCGTTCAGGACGTATGTTTCTGATATAAATGAAATCGAACGATTTTTATCGAATGATTTAACCGGCAATGGTATAAATTCGATCAAACCCATATCTGATGATATCGTTGGAAATGGATCTCAACTGAGAAATGAATTACGAAGTCTGCAATC
>SKWF01000174.1 GCA_007129085.1 Balneolaceae bacterium
GTTTTGCCCGAACCGTTCGGCCCTATCAAACCGACCATCTCCCCCTCATTAAACTGAAAGTTCAGCCCGGAAAAAATGGTTTTACCGGCTTTGAAACGTTTCGTAATGTTCTGTAAAGTTACCATCTCTGTTTATTTAAATGCTTTTTTGGTTTGATAAATTTGCCCGGCAACGGAAACCATCAAACCGGAAATAATATACACCAACAATAGGGTTCCCAATTCTGCTGAAGAAGCGTACCCGAATATGAGGGAGTTTATCCAGAAACTAAATGCGAGGATCAAAACCCATCGGAACTGCATCCAAAACCTCGACAGTGACCATGCCGTAGATGATCCGCTCCAGCGCTGCCACCACAGTGGTGCATATTCCGGCGAAAAAGAGATAATGATGACGGCATGATGGGCAATTGCAAAAAGCATCCAAACCGAGAGCATTACATCTGCCCCGGGACGCTGGTACGAGATAAACCACACCAACAGGTGCCCCAACAGAATAACCCTGCCGGCCGGAAACTTCCGATCAAGCTGCAGTAAAAGTGCCCAGACATGGCTTTTCAGAGGTTTCGGTACCCACCACAGCTGTTTTACTTTGATAGATTCCCTGCTCTCATCCGCCTTAATGGTGACCCCAAAAAATTCGCCGAAAAACGCATTAGTCGCGTAATAGTGGCGATCAACTTGCGGTAACGCTGCTCTCAGAGACCGCGCTCCAATCAACAATACAATAACAGCGGGAATCAGCTCCAGCGGGCCACCGGCAAAGTTATTGAGAACTGCCCCTATCGATACGGCAACCATCCCCAGTGTTGTAATCAGTAACGTATTAATAAGGCTGGGCACCGCGCCGGGATCAATCGGGTACTTCATATAGTCGGCAAACTGACGGCGGAGCTCCTTTCCCTTATCCGACTCTTTCCAAAATTGTGAATCCATACCGCTCCGGGTATAGCGACTCACCGCCAGAAAATAGAGCCCCAAGCATGTAAACAATCCAACTGCTGCATAGGTGATTTTTGTCTCCAGATTAGCCAGTGGAGTTTTAAGATCCCCAAACGAAATAAGAAAAATTAGCAGCAACGCAATCCACAAAAGGGATGATGAACGTCGAATTAAATGAGAAATTAAACGTCGCCCCGTGACATTGCCGAGCTGCAGTGAAGCAGAAAATCGATCCGGAAACAGAAGAAAGGGAATGGCAAACGCAATCAAACCGGAAACAAAAAAGAGGAACATCCGGAGCGTAACCACTCGTTGATCTACGGTATCATACCCGACCCAGTAAAGACCGAGCAAAATTACTAACAGGGTAAGTAGCCCCTGCCCAAGGTAAGACCGTTTTATGAGTGTTGATGGTACGATAAATCTGTATTTTGTTTCTGTTACCGGCGCTCCAAGATAAGGGAGAGAGGACAAAAAATCGCCCTGTCAATTTTTAAATCGTAAACAGTCCGATCCGCAAGATCTCCACAGATCGGATTGAACTTTTTTGATCCTTATTTGTTATATTTTACTTATAAGAAAAGCGGTTCCAAACTTTCATTAGAAATAAAAAAGACGCATGAAATTCTACGTTTGCATTAAACAAGTACCCGACGTTTACGCCCCATTACAAATTAAAGACGGAAAACTCATTCAAGATGCTGATAGAAATGTATTAAATGCTTACGATGCCTCCGCCCTGGAAGAGGCTCTTGTTTTGAAAGAAGAACACGGTGGTGAAGTTGAAGTTGTGCTGGTTGGCCCAGAAAAAGGTGCTGAGACTTTACGTAAAGGCTTGGCAATGGGAGCAGATAAAGGGACACATATCGTCACTAATGGTGATTCAGATAATGACTCTTATGTATACGCTAATGTTCTGGCGAGTTTCTTTAAAGATAAAGAGTACGATTTTATTTCCTGTGGTAAACAGTCGCAAGACAGTGACGCAGGCCTTACCGGAAGTATGCTTGCCGACCTTTTAAACCTACCATATGTAACTAATGCCGTTGGACTTACCTTCGACAACGGTTCTTTAACGGTTAAACGGCAAGGAGATGCCGGACAGGAAATCATAACGCTACCCTCCCCGGGTTTGGTAACGTGCTCAAACGATATGAATGAACCTCGAATTCCGAGCCTAAAAGGAATTATGCAGTCAAAACGAAAGCCTGTTGAAACCATTTCTGTCAGCGATCTTGAGCTTGACGAGTCCATCAAACCGAAAACAAAAATTCTGAGTTTTGAAGAGAAATCGATGCGCGAACCCGGAAAAAAATATGAGGGCGAACCTGAGGAGATAGCTCGGGAAGTTGCGCAGCTATTGGATACTGAAGAAAACCTTATCTAACCAGATTTTTTCAACTAATTTAACGGACGAACCTTTATGAGTACTCTACTGACGAATATTTCTGTAATTGACGGTAAAATTAAACGCTCCTCACTCGAGGTGCTATCTCGGTGTAACGAGCTGGCCGAAAAAAATGGCCACACATCTGCAGCACTGATTATCGACGAATCCCCCGGCGATTACGTTGATGAACTTAAAAAATATGGTCCGACTGAAATCTATACAATCGAAGGGCCAATCTTTAAAAATCACCTGAATACTCCTGTACTGCGAGCACTATCAAAAGCGGTGGATCACATCAATCCGGCAGTAGTTGCTTTTGCATCTACTGAAGGCTCAAAAGATATTATGGGTGCACTTTCGGCTAACAAAAAGGCTGCTGCTCTACCTGATATGTCTGAGTTTGACTTGACGGAAAATGGAGTAAAAGGTAAACGCCCCGTAATGGCAGCTAAAATTGTCTCTTCTGTTGAAGCGGAAGGTGAAACAATAGTTCTTTCCGTACGCTCCGGATCCTACAGCGTGGTTGAAAACGGAACCGATCCTAAAGTTGAAGCTATCGACTTTTCGTTTGATGATGGAGACCTGGGAATTGTTCTTAAGGAGATCATCAGCGCTTCGGGCGATAAAATTGACCTTTCAGAAGCTGAAGCTATTGTGGCTGCCGGTCGTGGAGTTAAAGATGATGAGGGTCTGAAACTGATAGATGAACTGGCCGATCTGCTGAACGCGGGAATCGGTGCTTCAAGAGCTCTTACTGAATCAGGAGTCTACGACCCGAGTCTTCAAATTGGCCAAACAGGGAAAGTGGTTTCTCCACAGCTCTACATCGCCGTGGGAATTTCCGGTGCCATTCAGCACGTGGCGGGTATGGCAAACTCTAAAGTTATTGTTGCCATCAATAAAGA
>SKWF01000069.1 GCA_007129085.1 Balneolaceae bacterium
ACCATATTTCAGTTTGAAAAAACGGTCAACCAAAGAAATTTTGCGCGGTAACCTCCGGAAGACATCTCCCCTGCGAAACCGGTTCATTTTATGGATTCACGACATCCGAAGCATGCATAATGTAGGGGCTGCTTTCCGATCGGCTGACGCCTTTGGCATTCAAGAGATTTTACTCTCGGGATATTCCCCCCGCCCGCCACGGCCCGAAATCACCAAAACTGCAATCGGTGCTGAAGAGCATGTTCAATGGTCCGGGGTTGATGACGTGCAGCAGAAAGTCGACGAGTTAAAAGAACAGGGATACAGTATTATTGGTCTTGAGCAAACCCACGATAGCAAACCACTTCACGAATGGGTACCATCAACCGATAAAATATGCCTCGTTCTGGGAAATGAAGTAACGGGAATCAGTGATGATCTTTTACCATATCTTGATGAGGCTGTTGAAATTCCGCAATTTGGCATGAAACACTCCCTGAATGTATCCGTTGCCGCAGGAGTAGCACTCTACGCCATGTTCGAAAAATTTGAATCAACGAACCGATAATTTCTTATCCGCTATATTGGTAACTTTAACCAATAGGCGTTATTTTCGGCGCCTTACTTAAAGAATTTAAAGAGTTTATGTCTGAACGAATATTAGTTACATCCGCACTCCCATACGCCAACGGCCCGCTTCACCTCGGCCACCTTGCCGGGGCTTATCTTCCGGCCGACCTTTACACCCGTTTCCAGCGATTAAAGGGGAAAGATATCATCCACATTTGTGGGTCTGATGAGCACGGTGTCCCTATTACCATTGCAGCGGAAAAAGAGGGAATCACCCCGCAGGAAGTCGTGGATAAATATCACGCCAAATTTAAAGAGACGTTCGAACAGATTGGGATAGATTTTGACTACTACGGACGCACCAGCTCCCCTGTTCATAAAAAAACTTCTCAGGAATTTTTCAAGAATCTTCATGACCAGGGCGTCTTTAACAAAAAGATGGAAGAGCAGCTTTATGATGAAGATGCCGATATGTTTCTCCCCGACCGCTACGTTAAAGGTACCTGCCCGGAGTGCGGCTACGGCGAAGCGTATGGCGATCAGTGTGAGCAGTGTGGATCATCGCTCTCCCCTACGGAATTAATCGACCCAATTAGCTCTATTACAGGTAACAAACCGATCCTTAAAAAAACCGAGCACTGGTATCTGCCGCTTGGTGATTTCCAGCAGCGGCTTGAAGAGTGGATCGATTCACGAAAAAACTGGAAACCGAATGTATCCGGTCAGTGCAAAAGTTGGCTGGATTCCGGGCTGAGTGATCGTGCCGTAACACGAGATCTTACATGGGGTGTACCCGTTCCCCTGCCTGATGCAGAAGGCAAAGTACTCTACGTTTGGTTTGATGCACCGATCGGCTACATCTCTGCTACCAAAGAGTGGGCTGAAGAAAAAGGTGATCCGGAACTCTGGAAAACCTACTGGCAGGATGAGGATACATCACTCGTACACTTTATCGGGAAAGATAATATTGTATTTCACTGCATTATGTTTCCGGCTATGTTGATGCAGCACGGCGACTATGTGCTGCCCGAAAATGTACCTGCCAACGAATTTTTAAATCTTGAAGGGAAAAAACTCTCGACCTCTAAAGGATGGGCCGTATGGCTCGAAGAGTATATTGAAGATTTTGAGCCCGATCTGCTGCGATATGTATTGGGGACTACACTGCCCGAGACAAAAGATTCCGATTTCTCCTGGAAAGATTTCCAGGCGCGAATTAATGGAGAGCTCGCTGACATTTTGGGGAATTTCATCTTCAGAACCACCAGTTTTACGCAGCGATTTTTTGATGGAAAAGTTCCCGCTCTCGAAAATCCCACGGAGAAAGATCTTACCGCTTTAAAAGCCATTGAAGAGCAGAAAGAGAAAATAAACGAAGCGTACACCGGGTATAAATTCAGAGAAGCCATTGCGGAAACCATGAATTTGGCTCGAATCGGTAACCGGTACTTTACCGAAACCGAACCGTGGAAAAGCCGGAAAGAGAACCCGCAGGCTTGTGCGAATACTCTCTATGTATGTACACAAATTTGTGGTGCGCTCAGCCTGCTGTTTCAGCCGGTTATGCCTCAAAAAATGCACTCCCTGCGGGAACAGCTTGGCATTCCTCACAATACAACCTGGGAGCATATCAACGATCATTTAGTTCCTGCTGATCACCTTGTCGCAGATCACGAAATCCTGTTCAAAAAAATTGAGGACGACATGGTAGACCGCGAGATTAATAAGCTCGAGGAAAAAGCCAAAGCTGCCGCTCCCGCCGCCGATAAATTTCCGCCCTTAAAAGATGTAGCAGAATTTGACGATTTTATGGCACTCGATCTTCGAGCCGGAAAAATACTCGCCGCTGAAAAAGTGAAAAAATCCAATAAACTGATCCAGATAACCGTTGATTTAGGGTTCGAAAAAAGAACCATTCTCTCCGGTATAGCTGATTTTTTTAAACCGGATGAAATTATTGGAAAATCTGTAAGTGTGGTTGCCAACCTTGCCCCTAAAAAAATGATGGGCATTGAAAGCAACGGCATGATTTTAATGGGTGAAGACAGCAACGGAAAGCTTCACTTTGTAACTACAGACGCTGAGCCCGGCAGCCCCATCACGTGATTCTACTGAATTAAGAATATGAATCAACAAAATTCTGAACCACGCCTTGGCGTTACCCTGCAGGGTGATAAAACAACTTTTTGTTACTACTGCCCTGAGGCGAACCACATACATTGCGAAATCTTCGACGATTTTGAGCAAAAGACCGGAGTCTCCCACAACATGAAGAAAGATGCCGAAGGATTTTGGCATCTTACCATTCATGGAGATTTAAATGGAAAATGGTACGGGTACCGGGTTGATCACTCCGAAAAGCTGGACGAACGAAATCCCTACCGTGATGAACTTTTTGCCGATCCATACAGTAAACACGTTACCGTCAGGAATACCTACCGACAGGATGCCAAAACCCTGATTTTCGAAGATGATTTTGACTGGGGCGACGACGAGCATCAATACCCCGATGATCTGCGCGACTTGGTGATTTACGAAACCCATCTGAAAGATCTTACCGCCCATCCCTCGAGTGGAGCCTCGGGAGAAGGATTTTACAATAAGTTTGCGGACTTAAACCAGCAAGGCGGAATAGCTCACTTGAAAAAGTTGGGCGTGAATTGCGTAGAATTTCTACCCTTGCA
>SKWF01000224.1 GCA_007129085.1 Balneolaceae bacterium
ACTCAATTTTTTTCTGCGCTGATTAAATGCCATTCGCACCACCGTTTTCAGATGAGCGTCGCTGCAGGTCAGTGCCGGTATATCAAAGGTAAGCTGAATAACACTGCTGTCTACTTTTGGCGGTGGCGAAAATACCGATGGTGGCACATCAAAAAGAATTTCCGGGGAGCACATCAGCTGAGACTGAACACTTAGGATTCCGTACTGCTTCGTTCGCGGCTCTGCTACAATTCGCTCAGCTACCTCTTTTTGCATCATCAATGTGGCGCTGGTCAAAGAATTCCGATTTTCGAGCAGCGCAAACAGAATTTGACTGGTTATATAATAGGGTAGGTTTCCGATGACGTGCACAGATCTGTCCGTATCCACAATATCTGACCAGTCCGCTTTCAGAACATCTTCTTGGATCAGATTCAAGTTTGGGAATCTTTCATTCAGATGCTCCACCATCACCGGGTCGATCTCAATAGCCGCAAAATGGGGATACACTTCCAGCAGTGATTCCGTTAACGCACCATCACCCGGGCCAATTTCCACCACTTGATCTCCCTCCTCCGCCGGCAGCGACCGAATAATTTTATGGATCATATTGGCATCACGTAAAAAATGCTGGCCAAGGCTCTTCTTCTTTCGTGGGGATCTTTTCATCATCAGCTATTTATTCTGCACAAATTCCATTGTGCAATTCCTTTTTAATTAAATTAAACTTAGACATCTTTACATCAAACCCCTAACCGGATATATAACCCGCACCTATGGAGCTAAATCCGCTCGATACCGAACAGATCGGCATTCAAACTCTCGAAAAAAGCCTGATGAAAACGCAATCCAAGCGATCGCTTAAGATCGGGCTTCCCAAAGAAACGTCCAATGACGAACGCCGAGTTTCGCTTACACCGGGCGGCGTTTCGATCCTGGTGGCGAACGGACACGAAATTTATCTCGAAAAAAATGCCGGTATCGACGGGCACTTTTCCGATGAAGAGTACGCCGAAGCCGGGGCAGAAATTGCCTATAGTGCTGAGGAGCTTTTCAATCAATCCGAGATGATTGTAAAAGTTGCCCCGCCCACGCTGGCGGAACAGGAGTGGATGCAGCCGAATCAAATTTTGGTGTCAGCCCTCCATCTTGGTCATACCCGCTACGAATTTTTGAATAAGCTGATCGAAAAAGGAGTTTGTGCCATAGGTTATGAGTTCATCAAAGGAGATGATAATGAGTTCCCGATTGTACGGATGATGCATGAAATTACCGGTTCGATGGCCGTTCAAATTGCAACTCACTATCTGGAAAACAGCAGTGATGGACAGGGAATTATGCTGGGCGGAATATCCGGGGTACCTCCTGCCTCAGTCGTGATTTTAGGTGCCGGAATTACCGGTGAGTATGCCGCCAGAACGGCACTTGGATATGGCGCTCAGGTATTTGTAATGGATGATGACCTTGCAGCTCTGCGCCGACTCGAAAACGCCCTCGATCGCCGTATCATAACCGCCACTACCAACCATCATTACCTGATGAAAGCGATGGGATTTGCTGATGTGGTTATCGGTGCCGCCATGAAAGAGGGCGAACGGGCCCCGTGCTGGGTTACCGAAGAGATGGTACAGATTATGAAGCCGGGAAGCGTCGTTGTTGATGCCGTTATTGATCAAGGTGGCTGCATTGCCACCAGCGAACCGACCACCCACTCGAATCCCGTATTTCGAAAGTATGATGTACTCCACTACTGCGTGCCCAATATTCCATCAAATGTAGCCCGTACGGCAACCCAGGCGCTGAATAATGTGCTGGTCCCCTATCTGCTGGAACTGGGCGATTCCGGAAATATTAAAGAGTGCCTCTGGAAAAATTCCGCGCTGCGAAATGGGACCTATATTTACAAAAATCACCTCACGAAAAAATCCCTCGCCAACCTTTTTGATATCCCTTACCGTGAGATTGAGATGCTGATTGCAAGCCAGATTTAGGAATAGCTTATCTCCTTGTACGGCAGTAATTGCAATTCATGAATTACAGTTACTGCCGTACAGATCCTAGCCCTAAACTAATTACCGTTACACTTATACAGGTATTCCTTGGGCGACTTTCGGTCGATCGGCTACCGTGGTTTCCAATTCTTTCCCTAAAAAACGGGCTACTTCCAGCATTGCTCGTTTTTTGTCGCCTGCATCTTTTTCTGCCTGACGATTGTAGTTCGTGTTGATGTTCACATCATACACAAATCGCTCTCCTGATTCGTTTTCAACAAATTCAGCGGCACCCACTTCAATATTGTTTGATGCAAAAAACCGCTCCAATTTGTCAATCAATTCCGCATCATTGAAATCCTCAAGGATGGTAAACTTGTTTTTAGGAGCATCTCCGGGTGCCGGGCAAAAATTATCGCCAACTGCACAGCTATCTGCCGGGCAGAGCTCAAATCCATCTGACGTATCCACCTGCACGCCGTAAAAAAACTTCCCGCCAATAAACTCCAGGCGCGTAATCGTTTCATTATGTGGTTTGATATACTCCTGAATCAACAAAATTCCATCAAGTGACAATTCGCTCTGCTCATCCAATCGGTTTTTCAGTTCATCCACAGACCGGAAAAGCTCCACTCCTTGTCCTTTCCCGCCACGATTCGGCTTCAGTATAAACGGGGTTTGATCCAGTGATTTTGCTGCATCAATAATTTCATCATGCCCTGTAGCGGCAATAGTTTTAGGTGTTTTTATACCCTGGTTTTGAAGCGACAGATACTGCTCAAACTTTCGGACTTCCAGCTGCAGTGCTCGGCGACCATTAATAACTCTTCTCCCGTGAGCTTCAAGCCAGGCAATAACCGGCCCCGTTAATTCTACAGAGTAGCGATGGGACCGTGTATGAGAAGATGCACTCATTCTGTTATAAAATATCCCATCGGGAGGCACCTGATCCAGCGATAGTGACCCTTCATGAATAAACCACTCCTCAAAGGAGACATCGAGTTCATTGAAAGCTTCACGAAGCGGAATCAACCACTCCTCATTTTCATGAATAACATAGACTTTCGACTCTGTATCGGGCGAACTAAATAAATTTTCTTTTTTGATCTCAGACATTGATTTCATTTTGGGAGTTAAAACAAAAAAAGCCTTCCGGTTTTACTCAGAAGGCTTTTGGCAAGGAGTTATATATAAATTCAGATCATTCAGACAAAAATTTATACTTCCTGCAGAGAAGCCATTCTGTTGCGCACATACAACAG